>NZ_JBYCLC010000001.1:0-3170 GCF_057473685.1 Mycobacterium sp. TH-M116
AGCTGAAGGTGGTCTCATTGTCAGATCCCGAAGTGCGGCTGCTGTTTTCGCTCGGGCTGCGCATCGTAGAAAGATCGCCTTAGCGACGAGATCGATCGACACCCAGCAGCACCGTCGGCTGCATGGCGACCGTGTCGCAGCCGCCGCAGTCAGACGAGCCCACCTAGCCGATCGTGCCGTATGCTTTCTCTCGGATCTCTTTCGAATTTTGAGGTGGGATACATCATGCGCGCTACTAAGCTGCTGCTTTTGGCCATCACCGGTACGACAGCCGCATTCGGCGCCTTCGGCGTCGCCCACGCTGACGGCAATGATGACGCATTTATCGAGGCGCTCAATGCAGAGGGGATTGAATACCCGAACTCAAGCCAGGCGATATCCAGCGGCAAAGCTGTCTGTTCCTACATCATCGCGGGACGGCACAGCGAACAACAAACCGCACAAATGGTGTTAGACGAAAACCCCAAGCTCTCGCCGATTCAGGCCGTTCAGTTCGTGAACCTCGCCCGGGGTGCCTATTGCCCCCTGCCGCCGATGGGTGGAGGCGGTGGCGGCTAGCCTCATGACTTTCATGAACTGGCCGGTGACGTCGTCGACCTCCGGTCGCGAGTCGTTGGTCTCACCGGTGGGCGGGCTGCTGTTGAGCTAGGTGCTGCGTTGCCTGGGATTTGCTAAATCTGCTTCGGGGGCGTCGGTTTCCCGACGGGCTGGCGGCGAGGCATATGAACCGGGGCAAGGCCGCGTTGGACCCGGCGATCGCGGTGGCGGTCGGCGGTGACTGTGCTGCCGATGACGCAGTGGTGCGACCAGCCTGGCTTGTTCGGCAAGTGGGCTCTGATGGCCGCACCGCCCACAGCGACAAGGAGTGCGCGGTGCCAGACTGCGAATTCGGCGCCGCGCCGGCACGGTGATAACGATCGCGGCCGAGCAAATCGGTTATTTCAGTTTCCGGCGCAGCCTGCATCAGCAACCTAGCGCCAAGATGGGCAACTTCCGGCAGAATCTCGGGCAACTCGCGATCCGACACGAAAAGCTCGTCGATCTTGGCGCGGACACGATCGGTCGCTAATGCTCGTGCAAGCGCGAGCATGTATCGCTGGTCTTTGATGAATTGGCGGGTTTCGAATCAGAACCTATGAGTTACCGGTTTTGCACCGGCTTTACAATGCGGCCCCGTATCCTATTCGCTAACCCCATGCGAACTCGTTGGCGGCCAATTCCTCCTGCCAGTCCGGCGGCAGCGGTAGTGACGCCGATGCCGATTCCACCCGTCTGCGGTTGTTGTATGCCAGTGTCGACGCCAGCCAGCCGCTGGACATGATCAGGGCGGCAGCCGGCCGCTCGCCTTCTTTTTCCTTGTCGTCTTTGCCCCGGCGGTTCCTGCCGCCTCGGCCGTCGCCGCGGCTATCAGTCGCAGCGGACGCCGCGCCACCCCCCGACACCGTGCCCACCATCGCCTCTTGCATCGCCATTCCGGGTGGTAGTTCGGCGGCGGCCACCGGGGCGGCGCCGGCGTTGGCGGCGGCCAGCGACACTGCTACCGGTTTGGCACCGGCAGCGGCCGCGCCCCAGCTCGGCGGCACCGACAACGCGCCGATCCCATAAGCCTGTGGCATGTCCGCGGTCGGTAAGCCGACCACGTTCGGCCCGAGCAACGCAGTTTTACCCAGATCGCCGAGATAACCACCGGCACCGGCCAAGTTGTTGAACCCGCCCAGCCCCTCGAACCAGGTATAGCCTGCAATCCCGCCGCGTACGATCCCTTCACGCCAATAGCCGAAGGCGTTGGTACCGATGGTGTAAAAGGCGGTGGTATAGCCTAACGGGACGTTTGTCGAGTCACCAATCGCCTGATCCACCCAGCCCAGGGCTTGGACGGTCAGACCGCCTTCAGTGGAATCGAGAAACGCTAACAGCCCCGACGGGTTTACTGTGGCCGCAGCGCTCGAGATCAGGGTCTGGGCATGGGGTGTGGTGCCGCCGGCAGCATGGGCGATCGTGCTGGCCAGCGCGTCCATCCCGGCCGCGTTGGTGCTCAGTGGCGGTTCGCGGAACGGTGTGAGCACCCTCGCCGACGACGACGCGGCCGCGTAGGTGTACATCGCCGCGGCATCCTGCGCCCACATCTCGGCGTAGTGCGCTTCGGTCGCCATGATCGCGGGCGTGTTCTGTCCGAAGAAGTTCGTGGCGACCAGCGCGGCCAGCGTCGCCCGGTTGGCGGCGATCACCGGGGGCGGCACGGTCGCGGCAAACGCCGCCTCGAAAGCCGTCGTGGCCGCTTTGACCTGCATCGCGGTCCGCTCGGCTTGCACGGAGACGTTCCGCAACCACTCCACATAGGGAGCGACCGCGCTCGCCATGGTCATCGCGGAGGGGCCAGTCCACTCGGTGCCCGTCAGTTCCGAGACCACCGAGGCGTAACCGGTCGCGGTCAGATCCAGTTCGGTGGCCAGCGCATCCCATGTCGCCGCGGCAGCCAGCAGCGGCGCCGCCCCAGGACCCGTGTACATCAGCCCCGAGTTGATCTCCGGCGGAAGCGATCCGAAATCCATGCGTTTCGCCTACTTTCTCGCTAGCTCAGGTTGGTAGTAGGTAGGTGCGAGTCGCCGCCGGCCGAGTTGTTCGGTCCGGGAGCTCTACGGCGACCCGAGCGGGCAGCGGAGCACGACGCCACCTCCGGTCCTGGTCGGTATGGTTCAACCGGCCGCCGGCGAGTTGGACACCACACTGCGCCGGCGGGTGGCGGCGCGCTCCGTCGCGCCACCGAGACCGCGGCCGGCCAGCGTTCCGAGCATGGTTTCGCCGAACGCACCGCCCGGGAAACCACCGGCGGCGGCCGGGATGCCGCTCGCGCTGCTGACCGGCAGGGTGAAGGACACCGGTGTGATCGCCGCGGCGGGCGTTGCCCAGCCCGTCGGCACCGACAACGCGCCGATCTTGAGGGCCTGACCCGCGCTCCCGACGGCCCCGGCTGTCGACGCGGCGCGCGCCGCGGCACCACCGAAGCTCAACGCGGCCGGACCCACGAATGGCGGGTTGAGCGTTTCGGCGAGGCCGGCGGGGTTTTCGGCCACCCACGTCAACAAACCGATGCCGTTGTTGGCGTTACTGAGGGCGTTTGCCATATCAGCCCAGGAGGCGGTGCCGTTGCCGAACGCCTGACCTCCGTA
>NZ_JBYCLC010000002.1:0-6700 GCF_057473685.1 Mycobacterium sp. TH-M116
CCGCTGCCGGGCGGCGCCGACCTGAGCGGCAACCAGATGTTCTCGGCCGTCGGCTCGCTGTTCCTGGGCAACGAATCGGCGCTGAACCTCAGCGCGAGCCAGGCCGGCTACCACGGGACGCTGCCGGAGAACTTCTTCATCACCGGACACTCGGCCGGCGGCGGACTTGCCACGATCGCGGCCGGCGACTACGTCGCCGACCTCGGGGCCGGCGCCAACCACCTCGAAGGCGTGGTGATGTTCGACGGAGTCGCCAACAGTTCTTCGGCCTTCGCGAGCGCGATCGCCAACCTGAAGACCTTGAACATCCCGGACTACGTGGTGGCCGCGCAACCCCAGGCGTGGAACGCCTACGGTGCCACCACTAATCAACTGGTCAGTCTGTACCCGGGACACTTCGTCGGGGTCGAACTGCTCAACGGCTCGCACGTCGACTCGCTGCTGGGCAACAAACCGGTCATCGACTTCATCGCGCAGCTGTTCACCAAATACTCACCGGGAGGCGACACCGCGGCCGTGTACACCCTGTCCACGGGCTGGATCAACGACATCTACACCGGGCACAGCCCGACCGATCCGATGTACGGCCTCTACGGGCCCACTGGGCCCTACGTATCACCTGGCGGTCAGCAGATCATCCTGGGCCCGGCCACCGGGCTCGTCCTGCCGTAAGCGATCCAAGCGGATTCCACTGTGCCACTTGTGTTTCTGTGGTCACAGGGCGAGGCTGGAGGTCGCCTTCGACACGGCGGCCGCTCGGCTCCGACATTTCCGCACCCGCACGGGCCTCAGGGTTTCTGGCGTCCCGAACGGCTCAGGCGCCACTCCGGCGGGAAGTTCATGTCATTGTCCTTGACCACGTTGTTGAGGCCCTTCTCGAAGGTGCCCGAGGTCAGGTCGACCTCCTCCGCGTCGTTGGCGATCATCGGCAGCATGCCCTCGACCATGCCGGTGAGCAGACTGCCGAAGTACTCGCCCTTGTGCTGCTTGTAGAGCTCCAGGAACGTCTTCTGCACGGCGACGGTGTCGGTCGGGCGCGAGCGCGAGCAGGCCATCGCGTACTTCAGCGTCTCGTCCTCGAGCTTTTCCCGGGGTACCACGCTGTTGACGAAGCCGCACTCGTACATTTCCTTGGCGCTGAACGGGCGCCCGGTGAAGAGCATCTCGGAGAACTTGCGCAATCCCATCGTCTCGGCCCACCACCACAGCCGCGGACCCCAACCGACGTAGCGGAACGCCGGGTGCCCGAACAGAGCGTCGTCGGAGGCGACCACCAGGTCGGCGTCGCCGGCCTGATAGAAGTGCCATCCGTAGCAGTAGCCCTTGGCTTCGATGATGCTGATCTTGCGCAGCTCCTGCAGCGGCCGGTTGCCGGCGCGGGCCTTGGCGTAGAAATCGGTGACCGTGGACAGGTATCGGTACGACCCGGCGGGCGGGTACTTGACGTGCTCGTCGTTGATGGCCAGCTCGTGCAGCAGCGGCATACCGGGGTTCTCCAGCATTCCTTGCTGTTCGGGCAGGTCGCCGCCGCTGCCGAAGTCCTGCCCCTCCCCTCGGATCACCACGACCTTGACGTCGTCGTCCACGTTGCACTTGTGAATCAGGTCAGCGTAGTTCTGCCGCATGCCCAATGTGGTGGAGTTGAGTTCGTCCGGACGGTTGAAGGTGATGTAGGCGATCCTGTTCTTCGTGTCCTTCTCGAATTTGATGTACTGCTCGGCTGCCTTCTTCATTTTTTCGTAGTCGTATTCCGGCATGATTTTCTCCAGTTTTGTCGTGCCTACTTGAGCAATGCACCCGCGTTGCGGTCGGTGATCTTGGCGCCCGCGTCATCCCGGTACCTGAGCCGGCATGCACTCCCAGCCCCGCACCGTCGACGTCGGGCTCAGCGTGGCGGCGGTGAGGTCGACTTCCC
Organism: Mycobacterium sp. TH-M116; assembly: GCF_057473685.1. Lineage (NCBI taxonomy): Bacteria > Bacillati > Actinomycetota > Actinomycetes > Mycobacteriales > Mycobacteriaceae > Mycobacterium > Mycobacterium sp. TH-M116. The sequence goes on from NZ_JBYCLC010000002.1 coordinate 1,916, forward strand.
ACTCCGGAAACCGTGTGAGGATTTCCTCCAGCGCGACGCGGCCTTCCAGCCGGGCCAGCGCCGAACCGAGACAGAAGTGTGTGCCCACACTGAACGTGAGGTGCGGGCGGACCGGCCGGTGGATGTTGAATTCGCCTGCATCCTGGCCGAATTGGCGCTCGTCGCGGCACGCCGACCCGATGAGCATCATCATCACGCTGCCCTCCGGCACGGTGCGGTCGTAGAGGGTGACGTCGCGCGTCACATACCGCGCGACGTGCGGTGCCGGGGGCTCGTAGCGCAGCAGTTCCTCGATGGCCTGCGGGACGAGTTCGGGATGCTCGGCGAGCGCGCGACGCTGATCGGGGTTCTCGGCGAGGACCTTTCCGGACCAGCCGATCAGCCGCGTGGTGGTTTCGTTGCCCGCCCCGGCCACGACGTTGAGGTACACCAGGATCTCTTCGCGCGTCAGCTTCCGCGTGGTACCGGTTTCGTCGACGAACTCGACGTTGAGCAGTTCGGTCATGATGTCGTCGGACGGGTGCTCGGCGCGCCACTGGATGTACGCCTCGAACTGCTCGCCCACCGACAGGCCATGCTGGGCGGCGTCCATCGGCTTGCCGGCCTCGGTGCGCAACTGCGCGTTGCCCTGGTCGCGGATGTACACCTGGTCGTCCTCGGGGATGCCGAGCAGCGAGCTGATCACCCTCATCGGCATCACCGCCCCCAGGTCGGTGACGAAGTCGAACCGGCCCGATCCCACCAGCGGGTCCAGGAGTTCGGCGCACAACTCGCGGATCATCGGCTCGAGGGCGGCGATCCTGCGCGGCGTGAACATGCGCGAGAGCAGCTTGCGGTGCACGTCGTGGATCGGCGGGTCTTCGAAGATCAGCATCCCCGACGGGATGTCGAGGTTCGCCTTGATCAATTCCAGGATCGCGCCGCGCGCGGAGCTGAAGGTGGCGTGGTCGACGAGCGCCTTGTTGACATCGGCGAAACGACTCACCGCGAAAAAGTCGTAGTCCGCGTTGTAATAGAGCGGCGCATCCTCGCGCAGCCGCGCAAACATCGGATACGGGTCGGCGATGAGCCCGACGTCGTATGGATCGAAATGAACATGGCTCTCGGTGCTCGCCGTCACGGAATCCCTCCTACCACTGCAGTTTCCGGATATCGGCGCCGTTCGCGCAGGCACCGTGTCCGGTTCGGGCAATTTGTACAATCCGCTTAAATGCACTTGCTTCGATATGGGCCGCGAACATCGCGCTTACTCTATTCTCGTAGAGAAACATACGGGGGATGCTGTGGCAAGACCCCGCCGGAGAAACCGCGCGCAGCGCCGTGTGCTCAGCCGGATGCCGCGGTCCGGCTACCGCGCGCCCGGGGTGTGGCGCCGTTCTCGGTCAGCCGGCCTCTGTCCGGGCTCTTCAGGATGCCCACGGCGATGGCCGACAGGATGCCATCGAGCTGTTCTGCGCTGCGGACGACGCGGTCGCCGTGGGCGATGCGCGCCATGAGCCCGTTGATGAAAGTCAGCGTGACGTTGCTCAGGTCTTCCACCACGGCAGATTCCAGCCCGGCACCGTTTGGCATGAGTTGCACGAGAATCTCGCGGTGCAGCCGGGTGAACCCGTCGGTGGCCTGCTTCAAAATCGCGGCCAGCGCCGGGTCTCGCGCGGCCTGCATCGTCAGCTCGTACCTGGCCCGGGTCCGGGAGAGCTGCGGCTCAGCGCCGGCCTGGATCACCACCTGCGACAAACGCGACGGCGAGGGATTCCCGTCGTCGCCGTCGGAACTGTCCGCGACCGACTGCAGTTCGGCCAGGTCTCGTTCGGCCAGCCGCTCGGCGACGGCACGCAGCAGCGCCTCGCGCGTGCGGAAGTAGAACGAGGTGGTGCCGTCCGGAACGCCCGCCTTGCGGTCCACCTTCAGATGGCTCAATCCCTTGGCCCCTTCGTCGGCCAGCAACTGGATCGCGGCATCGCAGAGCTCGCGTCGGCGTTCCGCGGAATTGGGCTTGCGTCTCTTCGCTGCCGTGGGGGTCTGTCGGGCCATGCGCGGATGCCTTCGGGACGCGGGATCTCGATCGAACGTTCGCCGACTCGAAGACTGACCTTACTCTATCTTTGTAGTGTCCGTAAACACGCAGCTCTACGCAGCTCTGCGACGCGCGGATCCGCCCGCGAATCACGAACTGCATGGCGGAAGCGGTATTCGAGCTCAGGCTTCCCCGCGTAGGAGAACTGCTGTTGCACCACTGAGTACCCGCGCTTCCAACCGACTTCGCGACAGAACTCGAAGTGCCCCGGTGATCGCTGGCCGTCGCCGGCCCAGCCGATCGGACCGCCCCTGCGTCGAGGCGGCACGCCGACTGCTGGCCGAGCCTCCGACACGGCGAAAGGATTGACGCTCAGCGCGGCTGCCGCACCGGCAAGCCGGCGGCCCGATAGATCGCGTCGATCACCGTCATGTTCTGCACCGCGTCTTCCGGGGTGGTCAGCACCGGTTCGCCGCGCAGCGCCGCGGCGGCGAACGCGTCGAGCTGATACGCATAGGAAGCGCGGCGCGGAAACCGCTCCACCCGTCTGCCGCCGACCGATCGGACCGAAAGGCGGTTCACCAGGTTGGGCAGGACCGGATTGAGCAGCCGCATCTCCCCACGGTCGCCCACCACGCGCGCGCTGATCCGCAACAGGTGCGACGACCACAGGGAGCAGACGATCCGGCCGGTGTGCCCGGCAGCGAAGCGCAACTCGGCCGTCATCGCACGGTCGACCCGGGGATCCCGCAGTTTCGCCCGGGCCGCAACGACTTCCGGGTCCGCACCGCCGAGCGTGCGGGCCATGTGGACCGCGTAGCAGCCGGCGTCCATCAGGGCCCCCCCGGCCAGCGCGTAGCTGTAGCGGATGTCGGAGAACTTCGGCAGGGGAAAACACATGGCAGTCTCCACCCGCTCGATCTCGCCCAACTCACCAGAGGCCATGATCTGCTCGGCCCGCAGCGTGAGCGGGTGGTAGCGATAGTGAAACGCCTCCATCACCACCCGGCCGGAATCGGCGGCGACCCCGGCGACCTCGCGGGCCTCGGCGGCGTTGGCCGTGAACGGCTTCTCGCACAGCACGTGCTTGCCCGCCGCGAGGGCGGCGCGGGTCCAGCGGCCGTGCAACCCGTTGGGCAACGGGTTGTACACGGCGTCGAGGTCCGGGTCGGCGACCAACGCCTCATAGTCCGCGTGCACCCGGGCGATCTCGTGCTTGGCGGCGAACGCCCTGGCGCGGGACACGTCGCGGGCGGCGACGGCGGCCACCACCACCTCGGGGTTGGCCCGGGCCGGCTTGACGAGCGCCAGTGGCGTGATGCGCGCGGCCCCGAGGACGCCGATGCGCAGCGGAGTTCGACGCTCAGCCACGGGTGCGGCCGGATTGACGGCGGGCGAACGCCGGGGCGTGCTCCGGACGAACCCCCACCCCAACGAAATATGCGGGCACCGCCGAGAGCCAGGGCAGCCGCTCCACCAGCCTCAGCAGCGCCGCCGGAGGGGTGGGATCCGCACCGCGCAGGAGCGGCCCCAACAACACCCGCTGTAACACGCGTTGCACCGCCTGGGTCACCGCGGCCGGAAAGGCGCGCCGGCGCCGGACGGCCGCCAAGTCACCGTCGGTGACGCGGTGCCGGCGCAGGGGTCCGGCCAGCAGCGTCGCGGCCGCCACGGCGTCCTGGATGGCCAGGTTGATGCCGACCCCACCCAGCGGTGACATCGCGTGCGCGGCGTCGCCGATGCACAGCAGCCCCCCGGTGTGCCAGCGGCGCAGCCGGTTCACCCGCACGTCGAGGTACTTGACCTCGTCCATCGACTCCAGCGCGGCCACCGACTCGGGCATGTCGGGCAGCAGCGCCGCGATGTCGCGGCGGAACGCCTCGATTCCGCGGGTGCGTAGTTGGGTGTCGGCCCCCTTCGGACCGAGGTAGGCGATCTGGAAATAGCCTTCGCGCGGGATCACCACCAGGGCTTTGCCGGGTGCGGTGCGCGGAAGCAGGGAGAACTGCGCGGCGCCTTCGCGCGGCAGCCGGAACCACCACACGTCGAAGTTCACCGGGTATTCGCGGGCCCGCAGCCCGGCCGCCCGGCGGGCAACTGACCACCGCCCGTCGCAGGCGACGGTGAGTTCGGCGCGCAGTTCACCGGGCCCGTCGGACGCCGCGTAGCGCACCCCGGTGACCCGCCCCGCCTCCCACAGCAGCCCGGTGACCTCGGACTGCATCCGGAGCGTGAAACTGGGCTCGGCGCGGGCGGCCTCGGCGAGCAGGTTCAGCAGATCCCACTGCGGCACCATCGCGATGTAGGGATGAGGTAGTCGCAGACGCTCGAAGTCGGCGTAGGTCACCGAGCGACCATTGGTGTCGAGCTGCGCCTTGCGCACCTCGCTGTAGTGCAGCGCCGCGAACCGCTCCCCCAGACCCAGCTCGTCGAGCAACTGGATCGTCGTGGGATGCACGGTGTCGCCGCGGAAATCGCGCAGGAAGTCGCCGTGCTTCTCCAGCACGGCGACGTCGACACCCGCGCGGGCCAGCAGCAGCCCGAGGACCATGCCGGCCGGGCCGCCGCCGACGATCGCGCACGTCGTTTTCTCTGCCATTGCGCTCAGCATAGGGGGGAAGCACGTCTCCTGGGGCGCCGCGCCGAGAGCTACAAGTCGGCGTCGAACACTGAAACGGGCTCGAGCAGCACGCCGTTCTCCTCGACGTAGCGGTCCCACAAAGCCAGGAGTTCGGCGAGCTTGTCGGGATGCGCGGCGGCCTGGTCGT
>NZ_JBYCLC010000003.1:0-4458 GCF_057473685.1 Mycobacterium sp. TH-M116
GGCCGGTTACCGGCGCTTCCTGGAGCGGCGGCTGCGGGAGACGTTCGGGTTCGAGGGCACCCCGATCCGCATCAACGTGCGCGTGCGCGAGAAGCGGACCGTCAAGCGGCGCTGAGTGCGCGCCGTGAGTGAACCGAGGGCTTTCGATGTGAAGCCGCGGCGACGACACGCCGACAAGCCCCGCCCTCAGCTCACAGTCAATCTCCGGTAGCCGGCTGGCCCGGGCGACAACGCCGCAGGCCTGCTGAAGGACAAGTGAGGTCGCTCGGCGGGCCGGAGGGCGGCTTAAGGTAGGCTTTCGACCTGCTGCCGCTCACGCTGGCGGCATGCGGGCTGTGGCGCAGTTTGGTAGCGCACTTGACTGGGGGTCAAGTGGTCGCAGGTTCAAATCCTGTCAGCCCGACTTTGTGAAAGAGGCTCTGAGCTGCTGTTATTCATCGTCACCGGTAGAAGCGGTTCTTGGTGTTGGGACCAGTTTGGGACCACGCAGCCGAGCTGAGAGCGTAGGCGCACTCTCAAACGGCAATCGCTGGATCCGGTGTCCATGTGATCCGCCGAACTCCTACGTCGGTCTCGTCCGGTGGTCCCCCGAGCTCGATCGTTATGAGTTCGTCGCCATCGAAGGCAGGACTCAGTTCGAGAGCGAGATACTCAAAGAGCTCTCGCTCGTGGACGGCGATGATGATCTGGCGGCCATGCTGCTTCGATAGAACTCTCATCAGGCCCGCAAACTGGGTGACGTGAACCTCATCCATTGACTGAACTGGGTCGTCGAAGACGAGGCATGGCACCAGGGGCTCAACCGCTAGGTGCAACGCGATGAATAGGGACAGTGCAGCAGTATTCAAGTTTCCTGCACTGAGCATCAGCTGAGGCGATCCGCCGGTAGTGCCGGAAGTGTGGACCGTCTCTAAAGTCAGTTCAAGCGCAGTCCTCGACGACGTGGGGATTCCGAACATAGGAACGAAGTACTCGCGTGGCGCTAGTCGTGTGAAGACGCTTCGCCAAACATCATTCAGCGACTCGGTGAACACACGGCGCACAATTTCGGTCCGTGCCTGTGACGCTGCATCTTGTACCGCTCTTGCTACGGACTGGCGACGCTTCGCCTCTCTCACACGCGCATCCAAAACCGCCTTCCGTTCCGCGATTTGTGCCACAGCGTCTTTGAGGTTGTCGACGCGCGCCGCGCAGCGCTGCATCTCCTCCAGCATCGCGTTGGCGTTGGCGTACGCCGTCGCGAGCGCTTCCGCCCTAGTAACGCGTTCGTCGGTAATCTCAGCGAGCCTTCGCCACGCGTCATGCAGGGTCTGATCGGCACGGGGGGCAGGGACGTCTAGCTTTCGGGCGAGGTTCTCAAGTTCCTCGCTCACGAATTTTGCGTCGCTTGCGATTGACTCCAGTTCACTCAACGTAGCTTCGGCGACGCGGAGCGCGGATTTCAGTTTGAGCAAGGTGTCGATTACGGCCTGCAGTTCCTGCAGGCGCGTTTGGAGATCATCGAAGGCGGCCTTCTGAGAACGGACTACTTCTAGTTGGTCTTCGGTCAGTAGCTGCCCTCGGATCTGCTCCATTTTCTGCTCGTCGCGTTGCACGGCTGCCGTCGCGGCGTCCCTTTGCTGGCGGAGTTGGCGAAGCTGGAGTCCCTGGTCTGTAAGTTGCGTGATCTTGCGGTCGATGTGGACCGTGAGATGGGTCGATGACACCTCATCGAAGGCTCGATCACACACTGGACAGAGATTGTCCGAGGCATGCTCGCGAAGGGCGGCTAAGCCCTCGGCCAGCGACCCGGCCTCTTCCTGTGCATCGGCGAGCTGATTTTGAAGCACGGTGAGCGAGGATCGACGTTCGACGAGCTGATTCTCCAGCTGCTTGACCTCGGCCATCAGCTCGCTCTGACGAGAGACACGTCGGTCTAGCCTCTGCGTAGACTCAGCAATCGCTGATGATGCATCGGCGGATGTCATAACCCCTAGACGGGCAGCCTCGGCATGCCAGGCATCGATTGCCGGTCCGTACTCTTCACGCCAGCGACGGTGGGCCTCAGATGCATTTGCGGCCTCAGCTCTTGCTTCTTCCAGACGAATTGCCGACGGTCTAGCGGACAAGCCCTCGATTCGGCCGCCGAGCGAGGTGATCGATTGGCGCAGAGCCGCGGCGGCTAGCTTCTCCTCGTCCGCTCGGCTCGCCTTCAGCGCGTTTCGGACCATTTCGACATTGCTGATGGGCAGGGAGTAGCCCAGGACCTCCATTGCTTCGGCGAGAAGTTCCTGTGATCTCGCCAGGTTGTCTCTTGCTGCTTTGAGGTCCGAGGTGGCGGTGCCCAATTCCGCTTCGGCTTGTTGTGCCTCCGCGTCGGCATCCGCCAGTGGTTCGGACAACTTCTTCAGTCGACGAAAGTCGTTCGCGTCGGTCAGCCCGAGGCGGAGAGCATCGAGTTGCTCCAGACCGAGCAGCTCGTTGACAAAGCGAGCGAGGGCTGATTCCTCCTTACCTTCCCGGTACTGATAAAGATCGAGCAGTTGGCCGAGGGACACTTGATCCAGATAGCATCGTTCGGCATAGAACTGAGCAGAAACCGCGTCGAGCGCCGGTGTCCCTTCAATCCGGTTGCCGCCCACTGTCATTCGGCCAGGTGCGTTTCTTCCGCCCAGCTGCTCGGAGATCTTTGCGCTGAGCGTCGCGAATTCGCGTCCATGAAACGGCAGATGGGCGGTATATCGCGGGTCATGACGACGCATGCTGCGGATTTCGCCAGTAAGTGCCAGTTCAAGGGCTGATAGCACGCTGGTCTTACCGGCACCGTTGTGCCCGTGCAGCAACACGATTGGTGCGTCAAGCGGCAGGAAGCGTGTGCCTTCAAGCCGACGAAAGTCGGAGATGGAAATGCCGCGGAGGGGCACGTCGGTCACGAAGTGCCCCCTTCGCTCGACTCGCCAATTGCCGCTGCGTCGATATAGCTGCGCAACCAGTCTCGCACCTCATCGGGGCCGATTTGGGCCGCCTCAAGAAACTTCTGGTGTTCATCGGACACCGGGGCGCCCAACTTCTCAGCCACTACCGTCAGCGGTGGTTGTCCCGCCGACTGCTGTGCCGGGAGCGTTAGTGGCAGCAGCACGGCGACGGCACGGCGGATCTCAACGGGATCAGGAGTATCACTGTCGACGGTGAGGACCCGAGTGCGTTTCGTCAAGTGGTTTGGCCCCACTGTTCTGCATGAATTTTGGCCCCGGGCGTTGGTGTTGGGGGCTTGATCGTTGGTGGCTGGTTTGGCGGCGGCGAGGTGCGCTGCGTGTTGGTGGGCGGTGTCGAGTTCGGTGGCGGTGTGCTGGGCGTATCTGATGGCGTGTTGCAGGCTGTCGGTCAGGGCGTGCATCGTCTGGGGGAGGTCGGGCTGCGGCGCGAGTGAGTCGAGGGTCAGCCTGCCGTCTTGGTGCTGGTGGGTCAGCCAGGCGGTGAGCTGGGCGAGTAGTTGGCCGAGCATGCCGGTCATGTGTGCCAGGGTGGCGATGATCGCGGCGGTGTCGGCGGGATAGGCGAGGTCATCGCTGGCGGGGTGGGTGCGGTGGTTGAGTTCGTGGATGGCGTGGGCGGCCTGATCGGCTAGTTGGCCGGCGGACAGGTGTTCGGTAGTTGTGGTTGTGTCTGACATCAGAACACGGGCTCGTCGTCGTTGCGGCTCAGCAGCGCGCTGAGTTGGTCGAGGCCGACCCGCATGCCGTTGAGGTCGTAGCCGTGTTTGGTCAGCAGCATGTCGAGTTGGTCTTGCTCGAGGTCGATCCAGTCGCGCAGGCAGCTCAGCAGGTCGGCGAATTCGGCGGCGTCGGCGCTGTTGATGGTGATGTCGGGCATGGTCGTTTTCCCTTTCGTTGGTCAGTGGGTGTTCTTGGTTCGGCTGGTCTTGCTGGTGCGTAGCCGGTAGGACTGGGTGCCGGTCTCGATGATGTGGGCGTTGAAGGTGATTCGGTCCACGATCGCGGCGATGAGGCGCGGGTCGGCCACGACGGTTCCCCACTCGCTGAATGGCAGGTTGGTGCCGATTCCGATGCTGGCGCGTTCTTCTCGTTCGGTGATGATCTGGAACAGCAGTTCGGCTCCGCGGGTGTCGATTTGGACGTAGCCCAGCTCGTCGAGCAGCAGCAGGTCCAGGCGGGCGTATCGACCAACGACGCGGGATAGTTGCCGGTCGTCGGCGGCCTCGACGAGTTCGTTGACGAGCTGTGCGGTGGTCACGTAGCGGACCCGGCGGCCTTGTTCGCAGGCCGCCAGTCCAAGGCCGATGAGCAGATGTGTTTTCCCGGTGCCGGAGTCGCCGAGCAGCACCAGCGGTTGCCCGTTGTCGATCCAGGTGCCGCTGGCCAAAGTGGCCAGCTGCGCGGCGCTGACCGATGCCACGGCGTCGGTGTTGAACTCGGCGAGCCGTTTGAGGCGAGGGAATTTCGCTTCGCTGATGCGCCG
>NZ_JBYCLC010000004.1:0-2019 GCF_057473685.1 Mycobacterium sp. TH-M116
GACGACGTTTCGGCGGCCCGGCAGCGGCCGGACGCCGGCCGGCAACGACTCCCACGTGCGCCGGCCCATCACCACGGTGTGTCCCATGGTCAGCTGCTTGAAACGGGCCAGGTCCTCGGGCAGCCGCCACGGGATCTCTCCGCCGCGGCCGATCACACCGGACGTCGACTGCGCCCAGACCAGACCGACCGTCATACGGCGACAGGAGCTTTGATCGCCGGGTGCGGGTCGTAATTGCGCACGACGACGTCCTCATAAATATAGTCGAAGATCGAATCACGTTGCGCCAGAACGAGTTCAGGATACGGGCGGGGGTCGCGGGCCAGTTGCAGCCGCACCTGCTCGACGTGGTTGTCGTAGATGTGGCAGTCGCCGCCCGTCCACACGAACTCACCGACGCCCAGGCCGGCCTGGGCGGCCATCATGTGGGTGAGCAACGCGTAGCTGGCGATGTTGAAAGGCACCCCGAGGAACAGGTCGGCGCTGCGCTGGTAGAGCTGGCAGCTCAGCCGTCCGCCGGCCACGTAGAACTGGAAGAACGCATGACACGGGGGCAGCGCCATCCGCGGGATGTCTGCGACGTTCCAGGCCGACACGATGATCCGCCGCGAGTCCGGGTCGGTGCGCAGCAGGTGCAGTGCGGCGCTGATCTGGTCGATGTGCTCGCCGGACGGGGTCGGCCACGATCGCCATTGCACGCCGTAGATCGGGCCGAGATCGCCTGTGCTGTCGGCCCATTCGTCCCAGATGCTCACCCCGTGCTCCTGCAGCCAGCCGACGTTGGAGTCACCGCGCAGGAACCACAGCAACTCGTAGACCACCGACTTGACATGCACCTTCTTGGTGGTCACCAGCGGAAAACCCGCCGAGAGGTCGTAGCGCAACTGCTGGCCGAACAGGCTGCGGGTACCGGTGCCGGTGCGATCGGATTTGGCCGTGCCCCGCTCGAGCACCACGCGCAGTAGGTCCTCGTAGGGGGTCGGTACCGGCACGCGGCCAGCTTAGCCGGTCGACGCCGGAAAACCCCGCGAAGATCGCGCAGAGTACAACAAGACCATGCCGAAAATCACCGACACCATCACCACTGCCGACGGCGTGTGCACCGTCAAACTGTTCACCCCCGAGGGGAGCGGTCCGTGGCCCGGCGTGGTCATGTACACCGACGCCGGCGGGGTGCGCGACGCCTTCGACCAGATGGCCGCCAAACTGGCCGGGTACGGCTACGCCGTGCTGCTTCCCGACGTGTACTACCGCAGCGGCGACTGGGCCCCGTTCGACATGGCCACCGTGTTCGCAGATGCGAAAGAACGCCAGCGGTTGTTCTCGATGATCGGCAGCGTCACCCCGGACAAGATGGCCGACGATGCCCGCGTCTTCTTCTCGTACCTGGCGGGCCGCCCCGAGGTCGCGGGCGACCGATTCGGCGTGTGCGGCTACTGCATGGGCGGGCGGACGTCGGTGATCGTGGCCGGCCGCGTTCCGGAACGCGTCGCGGCCGCGGCGTCATTCCATGGCGGCGGACTGGTCACCGACACCGCGGACAGCCCGCACCTGTCGGCCGACCGGATGACCGCCGCGGTGTATGTCGGCGGCGCGGAGAACGACGCGTCGTTCACCCCCGCTCACGCCGACCAGCTCGACAACGCGCTGACGGCGGCAGGCGTGTCGCACACCATCGAGTTCTACCCGGCGGCCCATGGGTTCGCGGTCCCGGACAACCCTCCGTACGACGCCGCCGCCGACGAGCGGCACTGGGCGGCGATGACGGGCCTCTTCGACTCGGCGCTGGGGCACACCTGACAACCGGGCACACCTGACAACCGGGCACACGTGACTACCGCGGCGCGGTCAGGAAAGGCGTTTCGTCAGCCGGAAGGCAGATCAACCAGTGCGGCCAGGCGCGCTCGGTGGCGGTAGGCGGTCCCCAACGCCAGCTGGTCGCTCTTGGCCCGCTTGAGGTACAGATGGGCGGGATACTCCCACGTCATCCCGATGCCGCCGTGCAACTGAATGCACTCC
>NZ_JBYCLC010000005.1:0-2760 GCF_057473685.1 Mycobacterium sp. TH-M116
TCCTGCGCAACTCCCCCGTGCCAGTCGGCACGGTGCCCATCTATCAGGCGCTGGAGAAGGTCAACGGAGATCCGACCGAGCTGACGTGGGAGATCTACCGCGACACCGTCATCGAGCAGTGCGAGCAAGGCGTGGACTACATGACCGTGCACGCCGGCGTGCTGCTGCGGTACGTGCCCCTGACCGCCAAGCGGGTCACCGGCATCGTGTCCCGTGGCGGCTCCATCATGGCGGCCTGGTGTCTGGCCCACCACACGGAGTCGTTCCTGTACACCAACTTCCAGGAACTCTGCGACATCTTCGCCCGCTACGACGTCACCTTCTCCCTGGGCGACGGGCTGCGGCCCGGTTCGATCGCCGACGCCAACGACGCCGCGCAGTTCGCCGAGCTGCGCACCCTGGGTGAGCTCACCAAGATCGCCAAATCCCATGGCGCACAGGTGATGATCGAAGGCCCCGGCCACGTACCCATGCACAAGATCGTCGAGAACGTGCGGCTGGAAGAGGAGCTGTGCGAGGAGGCCCCGTTCTACACGCTGGGCCCGCTGGCCACCGACATCGCGCCGGCCTACGACCACATCACCTCGGCGATCGGGGCGGCGATCATCGCCCAGGCCGGTACCGCGATGCTGTGCTACGTCACCCCCAAGGAACACCTCGGGCTGCCGGACCGCAAGGACGTCAAGGACGGGGTCATCGCCTACAAGATCGCCGCGCACGCGGCCGACCTGGCCAAGGGCCATCCCCGCGCTCAGGAGCGCGACGACGCCTTGAGCACGGCGCGCTTCGAGTTCCGCTGGAATGATCAGTTCGCGCTGTCGCTGGATCCCGACACCGCACGCGCCTACCACGACGAGACGCTGCCCGCCGAACCGGCCAAGACCGCGCACTTCTGCTCGATGTGCGGCCCGAAGTTCTGCTCGATGCGCATCACCCAGGACGTCCGGGACTTCGCCGCCGAGCACGGTCTCGAAACCGAGGAGGACATCGAGGCCATGCTGGCCGAAGGCATGGCCGAGAAATCCCGAGAGTTCGCCGAGCACGGCAAGCAGGTGTATTTGCCGATCACGCAGTGACGTGAACTATCTGCCGCTGCCGGCGTCGGGAACCACCCCGCGCCGCGTGCTGACCATCGCGGGATCGGACTCCGGGGGCGGCGCGGGGATTCAGGCCGACCTGCGCACCATCGCTCTGCTCGGCGTGCACGCCTGCGTCGCGGTCACTGCGGTCACCGTGCAGAACACGCTGGGGGTCAAAGACTTTCACGCAGTTCCCGATGACGTCGTCGCCGGCCAGATGGAGGCCGTGGTCAGCGACATCGGAATCCAGGCCGCCAAGACCGGGATGCTGGCCTCGGCGGACATCGTCGGCGCGGTGGCCGCCACCTGGCGCCGGCTCGGCCCGGCGGTCCCGCTCGTCGTCGACCCGGTGTGCGCCTCCATGCACGGCGACCCGCTACTGGCGCCCGAGGCGCTGGATTGTCTTCGCGAGCAACTGTTCCCACTCGCCACGCTGGTGACCCCGAACCTCGACGAGGTGCGCCTGCTGGTGGGCGTCGACGTGATCGACGAGGAGTCGCAGCGCGCGGCGGCGAAGTCGCTGCACGCGCTGGGCCCGCGGTGGGTGCTGGTCAAGGGCGGGCACCTGCGGTCCTCGGGGCGCAGCTGCGACCTGCTCTACGGAGGCCCGGACGGCGCCGAGTGCCACGAGTTCGACGCCGAGCGGGTGCCCACCGCCAACGACCACGGCGGCGGTGACACGCTGGCGGCCGCGATCGCGTGCGCGCTGGCGCACGGGTTTGCCGTTGCCGACGCGGTCGCCTTCGGGAAGCGGTGGGTCACCGCATGCCTGCGCGCCGCCTATCCGCTGGGCCACGGCCACGGCCCGGTGTCCCCCCTGTTCAGGCTCACATGAACCTGGATCCGATCGCCGGCGTGGCGCACGAACCCGACGGGCCGGCCGCCGGAGTGGTGGTGCTGACCCACGGCGCCGGGGGCAACCGGGATTCTTCGTTGCTGCACCAGGTTTGCGACGAATGGGCACGGCGCGGGTGGCTCGCGGTGCGCTATGACCTGCCCTACCGGCGACGCCGGCCCACCGGTCCCCCGTCCGGCGCAGCGGCCACCGACCGCGCCGGGATCGTCGAGGCGATCACGCTGTGCCGCGGCCTGGCCGGGGGCCCATTGGTCGCCGGCGGGCACTCCTACGGCGGCCGGCAGACCTCGATGGTGGTGGCCGCGGGCGAGGCGTCGCCCGTCGACGTGGACCTGCTGACGCTGTTCTCCTACCCGGTGCACCCCCCGGGCAAGCCGGAACGCGCCCGCACCGAACACCTCCCCGCTATCGCGGTACCCACCGTGTTCACCCACGGGACGTCGGACCCTTTCGGAACCATCGCCGAACTGCGGGCCGCCGCGGCGCTGATCGCCGCACCGACTGAGGTCGTCGAGGTCACCGGCGCGCGCCACGACCTGCGCTCGAAGACTCTGGACGTGCCCGCGCTCGCGGTCGACGCCGCCCTGCGGCTCCTGGCCTGAGCGGCCGGCGCGCCCGAACGGCCGGCGGCTGGCAGCAGCCACATGCAGGCCGCCGCCCTCGTCGTGCCGCCCAGCCGGATTTAGTCAGTTAAAACTGGCCAGTTTCGACTCACTAAATTAGGCTGTCGGCATGGACGGTGTCGGCGAGTCCGCCGCGGCGGCAGCCCGCGACCTGCGGGTGGTGGTCGGCCGGCTGCGCCGCAGGTTGCGCGAGGTCGCGGTC
>NZ_JBYCLC010000006.1:0-2908 GCF_057473685.1 Mycobacterium sp. TH-M116
ACCATGACGGCGGGCGGCCGGGTGGGCGACCTGCTGCGTCGCGCGGTGTTGCCCCGCTTGCAGCTGATCCCCGGTGTCCGGGACAAGATCGTCGACAGCACGACGCCGGCGCTGCACTCCAGTGCGCTCGTGCTCAGGCGCAGCCGCCGGCGAAGGCTGACCGGCCGGCTGTGCCCCAATCCCGTGCTGGCGGAGGGGCAACGCTTCGACGAAGCGGTCGGGCCCCGTTTCGCCGTCGTGACGTCCGCGCCGGTGTCTGACACGCAGCGCGCGGAGTTGGCCCGTCGGGGCGCCGTCGTGGTTGAGGTCGAACCCGGCACCGAACTGGCCCGCTGGCTACGACGCGGACGCGCGATCGCCGCGGTCGTCCGCCCCGACGCGACGGTGCTGTATGCCGGTCCCGACCTAACCGAAGCCTGCGGCCACATAACGGTTTTCGCGCCCTGCCTCGCCGATGCGTAGGCCCGCCGGCGTCGCCGTCTACCGCCGAAGTCTGTATTCGACCGAGGCGATTCGCGACCCCTACCCGCATTACGCCAGGCTGCGTGATCTGGGCGCGGTGGTGTGGCTGACCAGGCACAGGGTGTTCGCCGTACCGCGGTGCGCCGAATGCAAGGACGTGCTCCGCGACGAAGCGACGTTCGTGTCCGGCCATGGGGTGGGGCTCAACCCGTTCGTCAACCGGTTGTCGCGCGGAACGACGCGGCCGGGGATGCCGGACGGCTGCCCTACAGCGAGTGTTCGGCGTTGATGATCGACTACCTGGCGCCCTCGCTGGACACCACGATCAGCGGCATCGCCAGTGCGCTCGCGCTCTTCGCGGCGCATCCCGACCAGTGGCGAGCGCTCAGGGCCGAGCCGGCCCTGGTGTCCAACGCGATCAACGAAGTCCTGCGGTACGAGGCACCGCTGCGGGCGTTCTCGCGAAAGCTGCTGCGCGACCGCGCGGTTGCGGGCATCGAGCTGCCCGCCGGCGCCAGGGTGCTGGTGATCTATGCATCCGCCAACCGGGACGAGCGGGAATGGCCCGACCCCGACACGTTCGACATCCACCGCGACGCCAACCGCCAGCTCGGTTTTGGGCACGGCACGCACGCCTGCGCCGGGCAGGGGCTGGCCCGCCTCGAGATTCAGGCGATCCTCACCGCGCTGCTGCGGCTGGTCGCGGGCTGAGCGGGCTGACTGGGCGGTGCACGATGGCCGCTGATCGACTGGAGCGGCCTGGCCGATCGGTTGAACGCCGACATGCAGCCCGGCTGCGGGGCCGCGCTCGTCGACGCCGAGGGCGTGCCGTTCGTCAAGCTGATGCCCGTATCGCGAGGAAACGGCCACCCGCCGCATCAGTTCATCTACCGGCCCGCGCTGGTGAAGGTGCCCGGCGGTGTCACCGTGGTGGCCGTGCTCATCGGTGCGGCGTTGCTCGGGGCGGTCGGGGCGTTGATCGCCATCCCCGTCGCCGCCGCGCCGCAGCCACTGGTCTGCGAACTGCTTTTCCCCACGCTCGACGAAGCATGATCGCCGGCGCGGCGCCGCGACCTTGACCGCACATTCGCCGCGCCGGTGCGTCGGGCACGCGGCGCGACCATCAGGGCGAGGGAGATCCGTACAGTCCCGGACCGGTGATGCGGAGCTGTTCCAGAAACGAGCGAGCGGACACATACGCGGCCTCGATCAACTCGGCGGTGTGCGTGAAGTCAAGTGGCGAGAACAGTCTGGGCGCGGGACCGGGAAGGTACACGACCGGAATCCCGGCGGCGATGACGGGAGCCTCGAGTACGGACTGTGCCCGCATCGACACCATCGCCCAGTAGAGCAGAATGTCGGCGATCGTGTCGGTCGAACCCGGCAGCTGGCCAGGAAAGTTGCAGTCGAGCACAACCAACGAGCGTGCCCCCATCTCGACCGCTTGCCGCATCGGGACGTTGGCCACCAGACCGCCGTCGTAGAGCTGGTGGCCGTCCAGGTCGACAGCTGGGTAGATCCCGGGGACCGCCGCGCTGGCCAGCAGGGCCGGCAGCAGCGGACCGTCACGCACGACGTATGGCCGAGCGGTGGCGATATCTGTCGTGACCACGGCGAACGGCAGTATCAGGTCGGCGAATGTCGTTGCCTGTCCGATGAAGTCGGCGATCACAGCGGCCAGCCCGGTGTTGGGGAACAGGTGCGTCTTGACTTTCTGCAGCAGCAGGGCTTGGGCGATCAAACCGCCCGGGAACACCTGATCTCGCGTCATTCGCGCCCACACGTGCGAGAGCCGGTTCACCGCACCCCTCGGGTCCGCGGCGATGACCGCGCCGTTGAGCGAGCCAACCGAGGTTCCGGCGACGAGATCGGGAGTGACCTCGTACTCGCTGAGCGCCTGCAGCATGCCCACCTGGATCGCGCCAAGGCTGGCACCTCCGCCAAGCACGTAGCCGACCGGTCGGGGCAGCCCGTCCAGCCCAGGCACCTGACCATCCATCCCATCAGGCTAAAGCACCCAGTCACAACGACCGGGCCGTGGCCGGTATAGGAGATCTTCAGTGACCCGGCGGGCGGGAACGTCGAGTGGCGAGACGATTCTCGTTCTGGTCGAACACGATTGAGGCGTGCGATTCGAAGACGTCATCGGTGTCTTCCGCGCCGTCGAGCCGGACCTGGTCACGCACCCGGCGAATACTTCCGTTTCGGGTCCCAGGATCACAGTGAACTTGCCGTTGGGTTCGTGGTTTACGGATCCGAGGTCCCTGCGCACGGAGAAGACTGGGCAGGAGCAACCTCCTGACGGCAACCCCCGTTCAGCTGTGGCGAGGTCCCAGCCTTGTCATACCGTCCAGTCCCCAGGGGTGTAGCGTGGGACGTGCTGGGAATTTCAGCTGGTTCGGGATGAGTTCGGCTGTCCGCTGCGGAACTTCAGGAGCGTTGGCTC
>NZ_JBYCLC010000007.1:0-1623 GCF_057473685.1 Mycobacterium sp. TH-M116
AGATGCTGGTCGCGCCGTCGGCGATCCCCACCGCCAGGTCCCGCATCACCGCTCCCCGGTCGTGGACCACGTCCGGCCGGTACAGCGCATCCGACAAAGCGCCGGTCAGCCCCGTCTTATCGGCCAGCATCCGGGTGATCACGCTGCCGGTGTGTGACACCACATCGTCGCCGCGCACCTCCACGTCGAGGTGCCGGGACCATCCTGTTGTAGCCTGCATCTGAAAGGTGCACCCGTTCTGTGGATTTTCCGAGCCTTAACAACCCTGATTATCCTTGAGCGAGTGCACTTTTCGCGTCTACGACACCCCAAAGCCGACCATCCCCGTGAAAAATCGAGGCCTATCTCCGGGCCTGGGCCGATTCCAACAGCAAACTACTCGCATACCGCCGTCGCGGCGACAATGCGCGCCCTGCCGGCGTCGGGGACGTCGCTGTCGTATGCGGCATCTATGGTGCCGGTGAGCTGGGCGACGCCTGCGAGAAGATGTACCGGGGCGTAGAGGACGAATGGCCGAATCTGCGCCGCGATTTGATCGCGAAGGGTGATCTACAGGACGACCAACGCAGGCTGTTTGCGATGTTCGCCGCGCTGCAGCTCGTGAGGACCGAGAAACACGTCGAGCGAATGAACTTCACTACGAAAATCGCCGCAACGACGGCCGAGCGCCCGGTGCCCAAGGACGCTGTCCGGGATTTCCTTCGCGATCTCGACGGTGGGGCCGAGCCCGACGACTCCGAAGTAGAAGCCGCGTGGAGCTTTGTTTGCGGGGAGCTTGCCATGTACGGCACGTCGACGGGCGCCGTGAAGCGCAGCGCTTCGGTGGATGCTGCGGTCACGCGCATAGCGCCCAGCTTGGAAACGATGACTTGGACAGTCCACAAGTTCCGAGGGGCCCCGCTGATTAGCAGCGATTCCCCGGTTCACTCGTGGCGCCGACGCGCCCAAGATGTCGAACCCAGGGGGATCGGCATAGAGACCGCGGATGAGGTCAGGTTTCCACTGTCTCCTAGCGCCCTTCTCATCATGCATCGAGGGCCTCGGAAGGGCTCCACGCCCCAGTGGAGCTCACGCAAACCCGTCGCGATCAATACCGAGATCGCCCGGCAATGCCATCAATTCATCATCGGAACTCGGCAATCCATGGTCGCGATCGACCAGCTCGCCCTTTCGGACTGGCCCCCTCGACTCCGGTTCCGCATGTTGGGCAACGACATGTTCCACATGTACGTCGGCGACAGTATTGGAACCGTCCACGAGGCCATCCGCTCAGGTGTTCAGAATCGAACACCTGCCAAACCCGACGAGGACGCGCTTGCCGACGAGTTGATCATCGCCGAGCAGCAGTTGCCGCCGCTGCCCGAGAACGAGTGGATGCGCTCAGTCGGTGGACAAGTTGTCGGCCCCCGGGAGCACACTGCAGACACGGCCAGGAAGGACACACCATGATCCGCACGTTCATCGCCACCGCAGTCATCGGCTGCGCGCTGCCCGCCGCTATGGTCGCGGTCAGCCCGCCCGCCCACGCGGGTCCGATCCAGTGGTGCGATCCGGCCTCACCGCTGTTTGACCCGACGGTCTGCGCCGACGAGTCACCCGGCGGCGGCTATAGCTGTGACCCGT
>NZ_JBYCLC010000008.1:0-4239 GCF_057473685.1 Mycobacterium sp. TH-M116
GTCGTCGTAGTCGTCGTAGTCGTAATCCGCGTCGGCAGCCGCGGCGGCCGCGTCACCGTAGTCCTCGGCAGCCTCGGCCAGCGTCATCGCCTCGCGCCGCAACCGGGCCGCGCGGGCACGGGCGCGCGCCGCGGCGGCCACGGCCTCGGCTTCTGCTGCTTCGGCTTCGGCCTCTTCTGCCAGGGCCATCGCCTCGGCCCTCGACGTGGCCTCCGCCGTGGTCTCCGTCGTGGCCTCCGCCGTGGCCTCCGACGCGGCAGAAGCCTCGAACGGTTCGTCCGCCTCAGTCATCGCGCCTGCCGCTCGTCACCATCATTATCGACTGAACTCCGGTATCTCTTACTGTATTGTCCACTGCTAACATCGAGTCGCCAGCGAACTCCGACGAGGATCGAATAGCGGATGACCACCGTCCACCCAACATTTCTCCGCTGCATCGTATGCCGCGGCGATCGATTGCCGAGAAAGATCCTGCCGGCATCATGACCGCTGTCGACTCTCCAGAAAAGATACTCTTCACCTCCACAACCCAAGCCTTTCTGCACAAAGAAGCGCCGCTGAGTCGCGTCCGTGAACTGCACGCCGCGGGGGCGTCCTTCGACGCGTCCTGGTGGCGGCGGGCCGCCGAACTCGGGTGGACGAGCCTGCTCGTTCCCGAGGATCTGGGCGGCGGCAGCGTCTCGGACAGCGGCCTGGCGGATCTGGCCGTGGTCGCCGAGCAACTCGGCAAGACGGTGGCGCCCGGGCCGCTGTATCCGGTCAGCGTCGTGCTGGCCGGTCTCGCCGGGTGCGCCGAGCGCCACGCGCACGCCGCCACGATCGGCTCGCTGATGTCGGGGGAACTGGTCGCATCGTGGGCGGTTGCCGAGCCGGGCCGGGGGTGGTCGCCACTGCAACCGTCGGTGACGGCCACCAAAGCAGGCTCGGGCTACCGCATCGACGGCACCAAGGACCGTGTCGAGGCCGGCGCCCAGAGCGCCCTGCTGCTGGTGGTGGCGCGGTGTGGTGACGACATCCGCCAATTCCTGGTCCCGACGGGCGCGCCGGGGGTGCGCATCGAGCCGCAACGGTCGGTGGACCTGGTCAAGCACTACGCGCGGGTGCATTTCGACGGTGTCGTCGTCTCGGGGTCCGCGGCCATCGGCTCCGCGGACGAAAGTACCGCGCTGATCGGTCGGCAGAGCCAGATCGCCCAGGTCCTGCAGTGCGCCGAGGTGGTCGGCGTCCTGCAGACGGTGTTCGCGTTCACTGTCAGTTGGGCGCTGGACCGGCACACGTTCGGCCGCCCGCTGGCCTCCTACCAGGTGCTCAAACACAAATTCGCCGACATGAAGCTGTGGCTGGAAGCCTGCCGGGCCACCACGGTCGCGGCGGTCGCCGACATCGACGCTGGTGCGCCGGCAGCGGGGCTTTCGGCAAGCGTCGCCAAGTCCTACGTCGGTGAGATGGCCGGCCAGATCATTCAGGCGTGCGTGCAGATGCACGGTGGCATCGGCGTCACCTGGGAACACGACCTGCACCTGTACCTTCGCCGAGTTACGTTGTATCGCTCCATGTTCGGGACGCCCGAGGAACACAATCGGCTGGTCTATGCGTGGCACGCGGGCGCCAAGACGAGCCGCGCCGGCCAATGACGCCGACCGAATCCGTCGCGGAATTCGCGACCCGGGCCAGGGCTTGGTTGGCCGAGAACATGCCCGCGATCGACCCGGATTGCCCGCCGACCGCCCCGCGTGACGACGAGCGGGCCTGGGCCCGGGCGCGTGAGCTGCAAAAGCGGCTCCACGAAGGCGGATTCGCCGGCATCTGCTTCCCCCGCGAGTACGGCGGCCTGGGACTGGACTACGAATACCAGAAGGCATTCGACTCCGAATCCTTCGGTTACGAGATGCCGTTGATCCTCAACACCCCGACGTTGACCATCTGCTGCGCCACTCTGCTCGACACCGGCACCGAGGCCCAGAAGAGGAAGCACATCGGCGCCGCTTTGCGCGGCGACGAGGTCCTGGTGCAGTTGTTGAGCGAACCCGGCGGCGGGTCGGATCTGGCCGGCGTCATCACCCGCGCCGAACGTCACGGCGACCGCTGGGTGATCAACGGCGCCAAGACATGGAGCACGAGCGCGTTCGCCGCCGACTACGGACTGTGTCTGGCCCGCACCAATTGGGATGTGCCCAAGCATGAAGGCCTGACCATGTTCCTGGTGCCCATTGCCCACCCGGGTATCACGTTGCGGCGCATCACCATGCTGAGCGGTTCCACGGAGTTCTGCGAGGAGTTCCTGGACGGGGTGGACGTCGGCGACGACGCCGTCGTGGGCGAGGTCGACGGCGGCTGGGCGGTGGCGTCGCGGCAGTTGTACCACGAGCGCCGGGCGGTGGGGCAGGGCTCGGAGTTCGCCAGCGGGCGCGGCAGTGAGGGCGGGAACGCCAATCCCGTCGACTATGTTGACCTGGCGGCCAGGACCGGCAGGGCCGACGACGAGTACGTGCACGAAATGGCCGGCCGCGTGCTGGTCCACCGTGCGGTGGCCGAGCAGTTGATCGGGCACGTGTATCGCAGTGTCCGCGACGGCGGGTTGCCGCCCGCTGCCGGAACGCTGATCAGGCTGTTTCACGCCGAAACCGTGAGCCTGGACGTGGACACGGCGCTGGCGATCGCCGGTGCCGCCGGTGTCGTGGGGGAGCCCGGCGACGGCTTGGAAGCCGGGTTGCGTTACCTGTCCCGGCAGACCGTCGCCATCGGTGGCGGCACAACCGAGATGGCCCGCAACGTCATCGGCGAGCGGGTGCTGGGCTTCCCGCGGGAATACGCCGCGGACCGCGGGGTGCCGTTCGGCGAAGTCCGGCGCGGACGGCCGCGCTAGCCACGATCCGACTCGGACTCCGTGGCGAAGACGTCGTCGGCGTAGCTGCCGACCACGGGGATCTGGACGAGCGACACAACGTGGTGGGCCGGGCTACCGGCGGGGCCACCAGCACACATTCGCCGTCCTGCCTGCGGGCACGGTCTCGGTCGTCGGCCAGCGCGCTCACACCCGCTGAACCCAGATGGCTGACAGCGCTGAGAGCGATCGCCAAAGACGCCATTCCCGAACGGCTTTCGACGGCGATCTGGGAGTCGTTTCATCGGCGTCGCGGCTGATCTGCGTCTGTGACACCAGCGCTTCGGCCATTGCGAGTCCGCGGCCACGCCCCTTCTCGCCCGCGCGGTAATCGTTCACCTGCCACGGTCGGCGCGGTGTGGAGGTTGGCGTCCAGCGTCAGCCGCAGGGGTCCGGCGGCGTGCGGCGCTGTGCGGCGAGCAAGGGGATCCCGGTGGCTACGTCTGCCCGACCAGGGCACCGTAGCTGTCGGGACGCCGGGTGCGCAGGAACGGAAACGCTTCCAGCCAGTCCCGGCGCTGATCGAGGTCCAGGTCGGCGATCACTATCGCCTCCTCGTCCCGCGGCGCCTGCACCAACACGCGGCCGTACGGGTCGGAGATGAACGACGAGCCATAGAACTTGATCTTGCCCTCGTCGCCGGTGCGGTTCGCCACGATCATGAACAAACCGTTGGCGATGCCGTTGCCGACGATGACCTGCTGCCAGAGCGGTTCGCTGTTGAAAGCGGGGAAGGCCGGCTCCGAGCCGATGGCGCTGGGATAGACCACCAGTTCGGCGCCGTGCAGCGAGTATGTCCGGGCCACTTCCGGAAACCATTCGTCCCAGCACGTCGGCAGACCGATCCGTGCGTCGAGCCCCTGCGGGGTCAGCACTGGATAGGGTTCCCCGTCGGCGGGGCCGGGCCGAAAGTAGTCCGCTTCGCGGTAACACTCGGAATCGGGGATGTGCATTTTGCGCACCCGGGCGACGAGATCCCCGGCCGGGGAAACCAAAATAGCTGTGTTGTAACCCAGTCCGTCGTCCTGGCCGCCTTCGTTTGTCGCTTTCTCGTACAGCGATGTCTGCACGAAAACCTCGCTCGCTCGAGCGGATTCGGCAGCGAACGCGAACGTCGGGCCGGCCAGCAGATCTTCGGCGGCACTGGCCGGGGGGGACGGCGGGGCGAGGTCACCGGGGTAGCGGCTCAGGGTCAGCTCGGGCAGGCACACCAGGTGCGCACCGGCGGCGGCAGCGCGGGCGATGCCGCCGCCGAGGACGCGGGTCAGTTCGGCGTGGTCGGCGCGCCAGCGATGCTGGACCAGTCCGATCCGCAGCGGTGGGCGGTGCGATGGCTTCGTGCGCGTCAGGGACTC
>NZ_JBYCLC010000009.1:0-1997 GCF_057473685.1 Mycobacterium sp. TH-M116
ATGACCCTGGAGGCCGACAAGATCGTCGCACCGCTCACCCAAGAGGAGACCATCGCCTCGCTGGGCCGCTACGGCTACGGCTGGGCGGACACCGACGTCGCCGGCGCGAGCGCGCAGCGCGGGCTGTCTGAGGCGGTGGTGCGTGACATCTCGGCGAAGAAGAGCGAGCCCGAGTGGATGCTGGCGACACGGCTCAAGGCGCTGCGCATCTTCGAGCGCAAGCCCATGCCGTCGTGGGGGTCGAACCTGGAGGGCATCGACTTCGACAACATCAAGTACTTCGTGCGCTCCACCGAGAAGCAGGCCGCGAGCTGGGAGGAGTTGCCCGAGGACATCCGCAACACCTACGACAGGCTGGGCATCCCGGAGGCGGAGAAGCAGCGGCTGGTCGCCGGGGTGGCCGCCCAGTACGAATGCCTGGCAGGTGAGACCTTGGTGTGGACCGCGAACCGGGGCCAGATTCCGATCAAGGAGATCGAGTTCGGCGATTACGTATTCGCGTACGACGAGGGCGCCGAACGATTCGTCGTGGCCCCGGTCAAGGCCGCCGCACAGACGGACACCCGGCTCACCTACACGGTGCAGACGACGCGCCGCAGCGTCCGCGCGACCGGTAACCACCCCATGCTGGTATTGCGGGACGAGCGCAAGGACGGGCGGCAGCGCGCCCGCTTCGCCCGGCGATGGGTGACGGTGGATGAGATCAAGCCGGGCGACTTCATCGGCGTGCCGCGGCGTATTCCCGAGTTCGGCGTCACCGCGGAACTTCCTGACGTGGCCGGGTTGGATGTCCCTCGGGTCAGCTCTGTCGACTTGATGTGGCTGCTTGGTCTTTACATCGGCGACGGCAACCTGCACCTCTCACCGAAGACCTATCGAGTGCAGTTCGCGGTTCCCGCCACCGACGTCCGATTGCGGGCCGAGGTGACTCGCGTCGTCGGGGAGCTATTCGGACTCCGTTGTATCGAGGCAGACGACTACCGGATCGTCGTCAACTCAAAGGCCTTGACGGAGTGGATCGTTGCATTAGGGTTCGGCGGGGTGTCGCTGACCAAGCGGGTGCCCGACTGGGTCTATGGCTTGCCGGTTGAGCAGCGGCTGGCCTTTCTCGGCGGCTGGGTCGACGCCGACGGGTACGTCGGCCCGGCGAGCGGCGACTCAGTGTTGCTGACTTGTGCCAATGAAGCGTTGCTCGGACAAGCGCGCGAACTGGCCGAATTGTCCGGTCTGCGCGCGGGTGGTCCGTGGGCGTTCAGCCAACCGTATCGGCATGCCCCGGAGCGCACCCAGACTGCCTGGCGCCTCGGTATTTCCGGTGACTTCGAGCGGCTCGGCTGTCGCAACCCGAAGCGGACGGACCGCTTCGGCCGTCGCCGCTACCTGCATTCCTCGAACGGCGCACACGGGACGACGATCCGGGCCCACACTAACGACTGGCTCGGGTTCGAGCGGGTCAAGTCGATCGAGCCGCACACCGTCGAGCCGGTCTTCGACGTCGAGGTGGACGGACCGCACAACTTCGTGGCCGAAGGTCTCGTGGTGCACAACTCCGAGGTGGTCTACCACCAGATCCGCGAGGACCTCGAGGCCCAGGGCGTCATCTTCATGGACACCGACACGGGCCTGCGGGAGCGCCCCGAGATCTTCCAGCAGTACTTCGGCACCGTGATCCCGGCGGGGGACAACAAGTTCTCGGCGCTCAACACCGCGGTGTGGAGCGGTGGCTCGTTCATCTACGTGCCGCCGGGCGTGCACGTCGACATCCCGCTGCAGGCCTACTTCCGGATCAACACCGAGAACATGGGCCAGTTCGAGCGGACGCTGATCATCGTCGACGAGGGCGCCTACGTGCACTACGTCGAGGGCTGCACCGCGCCGATCTACAAGTCGGACTCGCTGCACTCCGCGGTGGTCGAGATCATCGTCAAGCCCGGTGGCCGTTGCCGCTACACCACGATCCAGAACTGGTCGAACAACGTCTACAACCTGGTCACCAA
>NZ_JBYCLC010000010.1:0-11098 GCF_057473685.1 Mycobacterium sp. TH-M116
CGACGCGATCATCGTCGGCGCCGGACTGGCGGGCCTGGTGACGGCCTGCGAACTCGTCGAACGCGGCTTGCGGGTCCTGGTGCTCGACCAGGAGAACAGTGCCAACATGGGCGGACAGGCCTTCTGGTCGTTCGGCGGTCTGTTCCTCGTCGACAGCACCGAACAGCGTCGTCTTGGCATCCGCGACAGCCACGAACTCGCGCTTCAGGATTGGCTGGGCGCGGCGGCTTTCGACCGCGACGAGGACTACTGGCCGCGGCAATGGGCCTACGCCTACGTCGATTTCGCAGCCGGGGAGAAGCGCAGCTGGCTGCGTGCCCGGGGCCTGAAGCTCTTCCCCCTGGTCGGTTGGGCCGAACGCGGAGGATATGACGCTCTGGGACACGGTAATTCGGTGCCCCGCTTCCATATCACCTGGGGTACCGGGCCCGCTTTGGTCGAGATGTTCGCCCGCCGCCTGCGCGACCGCGCCGCGGTGCGATTCGCGCACCGCCACCAGGTAGACGAGTTGATTCTCGAAGGCGGCGCGGTCACCGGCGTCCGGGGCAGCGTGCTGGAACCCAGCACCGCCCCGCGTGGGATGCCGTCGTCGCGAAAAGCATTGGCGCAATTTGAGTTGTGTGCCCCTGCGGTGATCGTCACCAGCGGCGGCATCGGCGGCAACCACGATCTGGTGCGTAAGAACTGGCCCAGGCGGATGGGCCGCGTCCCCGGGCAGCTGCTCAGTGGCGTCCCGGCCCACGTCGACGGCAGGATGATCGACATCGCACAGCGGGCCGGCGCACGCGTGATCAACCCCGATCGGATGTGGCACTACACCGAGGGCATCACCAACTACGACCCGGTCTGGCCGCTGCACGGAATCCGCATCATCCCGGGCCCCTCGTCGCTGTGGCTGGACGGGGCCGGCAAGCGGCTGCCGGTTCCGCTGTATCCAGGGTTCGACACCCTTGGCACGCTGGAATACATCGCCAACTCCGGGTACGACTACACCTGGTTCATCCTCGACGCCAGGATCATCGAGAAAGAATTCGCGCTGTCGGGCCAGGAGCAGAATCCCGACCTGACCGGGCAGAGCGTGCGCGCTCTGCTGCGTAGCCGCGCCAGTTCCGGCCCGCCGGGACCGGTGCGGGCGTTCGTCGACCGTGGTGTGGACTTCGTCAGCGCCGATTCGCTGCGTGAGCTGGTGAACTCGATGAACTTGCTGCCTGACGTGGAGCCGCTGGACTATTCCACCGTGGCCTCCGAGGTCACCGCTCGCGATCGCGAGGTCGCCAACAAATACAGCAAGGACGGCCAAATCACCGCGATCCGTGCGGCCCGCGGCTACCTGGGCGACCGCTTCACCCGGGTGGTCGCGCCGCACCGGCTCACCGCGCCGAAGGCCGGGCCGCTGATCGCGGTCAAGCTGAACATTTTGACCCGAAAAACCCTGGGCGGTATCGAAACCGATCTGCAGGGGCGCGTGCTCAAGGCCGACGGCACCCCGCTCACGGGCCTGTACGCGGCGGGGGAGGCGGCGGGCTTCGGCGGCGGCGGCGTGCATGGCTACCGCGCGTTGGAGGGGACCTTCCTGGGCGGTTGCATCTTTTCCGGGCGCTCCGCCGGCCGGGGCGCCGCCGACGACATCACCTGAGCTCGCCCTGGGCGCGCCGGTCTGGCCGAACTCGGCGAGCAGGCGCGCGTGCCCGAAACGCGTCAGCTGAACGTCTAGGATTGTGCCCGGACGAAGGTGGTGCCGATGCGGGTGATCCTGGCGATGATCGTGATCGCTGGTTGCCTGACGGGTTCCCTGGTCGTCACCGTGTCCGCGCAGGCGGAGCCCGAAACCTGCCCGCCTGTCTGCGACCAGGTCCCGACCAGCGCGTGGATATTACCGCGTGCGGTACCGCTGGACTCCGTCTATCACTGGCCCGCGCCGGCCGGACTCGCGGTGCAGGTTACCGGCATGGGAGACGGCCCGCGTTTCCAATTCGAGGAGGTGTGCGCGACGCCGGCGGCCCCGCACGACCTGCGCGCCGGGGCGGTCGCCGCCCGGGCGACCGTGGTGCATCCCGAAGGCCAGTGGCAGTTGCAGGCACAGATCCTGCACTGGCGCGGCGATACGGCCCGCGGCGGCCCGAACGCGGCCGCGGTGTTCGGCAACGCGGTCGCTGCGCTGCGCGGCTGTCAGCGCGGCGCGCCGGGGGAATCGCCGTCGGTGACCACCGACAGGCCCGACCGGATGGCCGCGGTGATCTCCGGACCGGTCATCGTGCACACCTACCTGGTCGCCCATCCGTCGAGCAGCACGATCGCCGAGCTCACGCTGTGGTCGTCGGCGCCGCCGCTGGTGGCGTGGCCGGCGATGGCCGACGACCCGGTACTCGACGCCCTGGCCGCCCCGCTGTGCGAGGCCTACCTCGCCTCGTGCCTGTGAAACCGCCGGGCGCCGGTAGAGTTGGCGCCGACAGAAATCGTCAGGAGGAGCGCCGGTGGCCCGGGTGATCGTCAACGTGATGCCCAAAGCGGAGATTCTCGACCCGCAAGGTCAGGCTATTGTCGGCGCGCTCGGCCGGCTGGGCCATGCCGGAATCTCGGAGGTGCGGCAGGGCAAGCGATTCGAACTCGAGGTCGACGACACCATCGACGATTCCGCGCTCGCCGAGATCGCGGAGTCGCTGTTGGCCAACACCGTGATCGAGGACTGGACGATCACGCGGGAGGCGAGGTGACGGTGCGCGTCGGAATCATCACGTTCCCGGGGTCGCTGGACGACGTGGACGCCGCCCGCGCGGCACGGCGGGTGGGCGCCGAACCCGTCAGCCTCTGGCACGCCGACGCCGACCTGAAGGGCGTCGACGCCGTGGTTGTGCCCGGCGGCTTCTCTTACGGCGACTACCTGCGGGCGGGGGCGATCGCCAGGTTCGCCCCGGTGATGGCCGAAGTCGTCGGCGCCGCGCGCCGCGGGATGCCGGTGCTGGGCATCTGCAACGGCTTTCAGGTCCTGTGCGAGGCAGAGCTGCTGCCCGGTGCGCTCACCCGCAACGTGGGCCTGCACTTCGTCTGCCGCGACGTGTGGCTGAAGGTGGAGTCCACTGCGACGGCGTGGACTTCGCGCTACGAGCCGGGCGCGGATATCCTGGTGCCGCTGAAATCCGGGGAAGGCCGCTATGTGGCGCCCCGGGGCGTGCTCGACGAGCTCGAGGACGAGGGCCGGGTGGTGTTCCGATACCACGACAGCGTCAACGGTTCCCTGCACGGCATCGCCGGCGTCAGCTCGGCCGACGGCCGAGTGGTCGGCCTGATGCCCCACCCCGAGCATGCCATCGAGGCGCTGACCGGACCGTCCGACGACGGGCTGGGCCTGTTTTATTCGGCACTGGACGCCGTTCTGGCGGTCTGAGCCGAAACCGCAGCGGCGGTGCTCAGCCGGCGTCGCGCAGCAGCGGCTGCGCGGGCCGCCATTCCACGACCGGGGCCAGCTCGCCGAACAGTTCGATCGCGGCCGCGATCGTGTTGTCCACGAAGCGCGAGAAATCCTCGAAGGGGATGTCTTCGCGGATCCACTGCGACCGGCGCGCGATCACGCCGATGCGCTGCGGGTCGCAGGAATTGTGCACGATTGCGGTGACTTCGCGATCCTGCCGATTCCAGCCGTCCGCGAGGTGGGTCAGCCACGGCCGGTCGGTGGCGGGGAAGAAACACGCGGGAACCACCCGAACCACCAGCACGTCGTCGTGCGCGGGGCACACCTCGAGATGCACGTGCAGCCGTCGCGGGCGCGTGTTGGCGACGTAGAAGAAATCGCCGTCGTGCCGGCCGCGGAAATACCGGCTCCCTCGGGTTCGCAGGTAACGTTCGATCAGTTCCACGCAGTGCAGATCACTTGTCATGGAACCATGCTGCTCGTCGTGGCTTTGCGGAGCCTTGGAGCCAGGCTGGCCGAAACCGAAGACTATCTTGAGAATTGGCTGAATCGTCGTGTCGTGATGCCTGCCGGAACGCCGATTCAGAGCGGATAGAGCCCGGGCAGATCGACCACGATGGCCTCTTGCGTGCTTCGGGCGATCACTACCTCGGCCGGCGAGGTCGGATCGGGGTTTTCTTCCCGGTGCGGCAGGTAGGGCGGAATGAAGACGTAGTCGCCGGGCACCGTCGAGATGCGCACCTCGGCGACACCGTCATGGAACACAAACTCAGGGCGGCCGCTGCGCACGTAGATCGCGGTCTCGGATTCGCCGTGATGGTGGTTGGACGACGCGGTGTGCGGGTCGACGTGCGTCTCGCCCATCCACAGCTTCGCCGCACCGACAGACCGGCCGGACACGGCGGCGAACCGCCGCATACCCTCTGATTGGGCGGTGTCGGCGCTGATGTCCGACGCCCTGACGTGGTGCACGCGTGGGGACGCTGCCGTGGTGTCGTCGAAGTCGGGGTGAAAGCCGTCCGGGATCGCCATCACCCAATCATCGCCCAGGGCATGGCCGTTGTCGTCTCAGTCGCCGACGCGGTGGTCGCGGCGGCCGACGACGCCTTCGCCGGCGAGGGAGCCGATGCGAGTATCGAGCGTCTTTTCGGCCCCGGTGAGCTCGCGACAAAGCTGCCGGCTGCTAGCAGCCCAGGCAGACCGACGCCTCCGCGGTGTAGCACAGGAACGTCATCGTCTCCTGCAGATACAGCTGCACCGTATCGGTGTCGTGGCTGGTGTAGCCGATCGCGACGTCGGTGCCCAACTGCAGGTCGAAATCGCCGCCGCGGGTGGTCAGCACCATGGCGCCGTCGATGGCGGGAGCCCAGATGATGTCCCCGTCGACCAGCCGGCTGAGGTGCTCGCGGATCGGATATCCGTGCTCGGTGGTCTCGCTGACCTTGGTGTAGGCATCGGCGGACAACAACACCGAGTAAGGCCCGTCGACGCCGGCCAGCCGCAGGGCGGTCAACGCCTGCGAAATTGCATCGGGCATGTCACGCGGGTCTGCCGGCAAGGCCACCGAAGGGTTGGAGGTGCAGCTGCGGATGCCGTCGATCGACGCCGCGGGATAGCCCTCGAAGATGGCGCGGTCCTCGACGAACGCGAGCTTCTTGGCGGCGGCCTTGACCGGGTCCCAGTCGGCGTCGGACGCACCACGCTCGACGTTGTCGACCTCATAGCGGGACAAGGTGAACGGAACCCTCAGCCGGACAAGCGGTTTGGTCGCACGCAGATGAGCGACCACGCCGTCGGTGGGTGCCTCCACGTCCAACAGCCGTCCCGTGCCGACCGCCGCGGCCGCCGGCCCGTCGGGGCCGCTGACGTCGACCACCCGCCGTCCGGCGATGTGGCGTTTGAACGTCCGGGTGGCTTCCAGTTCGATTTCGGACCACGCCGCTTCGGTGACCGGTGCCAACTCGCGGTAGAGGTTGTTCATCAGGACGTTCCTTTCAGACTGCCGATCGAAAGCGAGCCGTTGTGACAGGTGGGGTCGGAAGCCGAACCGGCTCGCCGCGCTCCCGGCGTGCTGGGCAGCGGCGGCGGGTCGTCGAGGAAGTCGACGGTGGGGGAGAAGAACATTCCTCCGGTGAGCGCGGTGGAGAAGTCGAGTATGCGGTCCGTATTCCCCGGCGGATCGCCGAGAAACATGTTGCGCATCATCTGCTCGGTCACCGCGGGCCGGCGTGAGTAGCCGATGAAGTAAGTGCCGTATTCGCCGTTACCGACCTCGCCGAACGGCATGTTGTGCCGCACGATCTTCAGCTCGGCACCGTCGTCGTCGGTGATGACGTTGAGCGCGACGTGCGAGTTGGCGGGTTTGACGTCCTCGTCGAGTTCGATGTCGTCGAGCTTGGTGCGACCCACCACGCGTTCCTGCTCGGGGACCGCAAGTGACTCCCACTCCGGCATGTCGTGCACGTACTTCTGTACGTGCACGTAGCAGGAACCGGCGAAGTCGGGGTCCTCGTCGCCGATCGTGGTGGCGCTCAGCGCGATTGGTCCGGCCGGGTTTTCGGTGCCGTCGACGAACCCCAGCAGGTCGCGGTTGTCGAAGAACCGGAACCCGTGCACCTCGTCGACGACGGTGACCGCACCGGCCATGGCTTTGAGGACTCGGCCGGCCAACTCGAAACAGAAGTCCATACTTTCGGCCCGGATGTGGAACAGCACGTCGCCGGGAGTGGCCGGGGCCGTGTGCCGCGGCCCTCGGAGTTCGACGAAGCGGTGCAGTCCGGCGGGCCGCGGTCCGCAAAACAACCGGTCCCAGGCGTCGGAGCCGACGGAGGTGATCATCGACAGCCGTTTAGCCCGGTCGCGGAAACCCAGCGCCCGCACCAGCGCGGAGAGGTCGGGTAGCGCGTCGTGCACGGTTTTCTCCCCGCCGTCGTCGATGGTCACCACAAGGAATATGGCGGCAGGAGTCAACGGCGAGAGAATGGGTTGCGGCTGAACGGGAGGCACCCTTTCGACCCTATCGTGAACGCCGCGTGGCCCGGCACGCCATGATGGTGGACGTGGTCGATGAGCGAAACGACGGGACGACCGCGGCCAGCGCACGAGGCCTCTGCGACTTCATCGATGCCTCGCCGTCGCCGTTTCACGCCTGCTTCACGGTAGCTGGGCGGCTACGCGACGCCGGGTACACCGAACTCGGCGAGACCGATCGCTGGCCGGACCGGCCCGGCCGGTACTTCACGGTGCGGGCCGGGTCACTGGTGGCCTGGAACTCCGAGGGACCCGACGGCCCGTTCCGCATCATCGGCGCCCACACCGACAGCCCCAACCTCCGGGTCAAGCAGCATCCCGACCGGCTGGTCGCCGGCTGGCGGGTGGTGGCGCTGGAGCCCTACGGCGGAGCGTGGCTCAACTCCTGGCTGGACCGCGATCTGGGGATCAGCGGGCGCCTGACGCTGCGTGTGGGCGCCGGGCTCGTCCACCGCCTCGTCCGGATCGACGACCCGATCCTGCGGGTGCCGCAACTGGCCATCCATTTGGCCGAGGACCGCAAGTCGCTGACCCTGGACCCGCAGCGACACCTCAACGCGCTGTGGGGCATCGGCGGGCAGCCCGGATCGTTCGTCGGTTACGTCGCCGAGCGGGCCGGCGTGGCACCGGCCGACGTGCTGGCTGCCGACCTGATGACGCACGACCTGACCCCTTCGGCGGTGGTCGGCGCCCAGGCCGACCTGTTGAGCGCTCCGCGGCTGGACAATCTGGCCAGCTGCTATGCGGGGATGGAGGCGCTGCTGGCGGTCGAGCCTCAGACGGCGCCGGAAGCCATCCTGCCGGTGTTGGTGCTCTTCGACCACGAGGAGGTCGGTTCGTCCTCGGACCACGGCGCGCAGTCAAACCTGCTGAGCGCGGCCCTGGAACGGATCGTGCTCGCGGCCGGCGGGACCCGGGAGGACTTTCTGCGCCGCCTCCCGGCGTCGCTGCTGGCCTCGGCGGACATGGCGCACGCCACCCACCCCAACTATCCGGAGCGCCACGAACCCGGCCACCTCATCCAGGCGAACGCGGGGCCGGTGCTCAAGGTGCACCCCAACCTGCGCTACGCCACCGACGGGCGCACCGCTGCAGCCTTCGCGCTGGCCTGCCGACAGGCGGGGGTGGGTCTGCAGCGCTACGAGCACCGGGCGGACCTGCCGTGCGGTTCGACGATCGGCCCGCTGGTCTCAGCTCGGACGGGTATCCCGACTGTCGACGTCGGCGCCGCCCAACTCGCGATGCACTCCGCACGCGAACTGATGGGCGCGCACGACGTGGCCGCCTACTCGGCCGCGATGCGCGCGTTCCTGTCGCCGGCGTGACGCCGGCGGCCTCGACATAGTTCTCCGTCCGCTCAGCCACCACGTCGGGGTAGCCCGGGCGGCGCCACCCTACACTGTTCGGCGTGACCGTCCCCGGGTCGATCGACACCGTCTCTTATGCCGCGACCACGCCCGACCAACCGCAACCGTTCGCCGAGCTGGGTCTCAAAGACGACGAGTACCAGCGGATCCGTGAGATTCTGGGCCGGCGGCCCACCGACACCGAGCTGGCGATGTACTCGGTGATGTGGAGCGAGCACTGCTCCTACAAGTCCTCGAAGGTGCACCTGCGCTACTTCGGCGAAACCACGACCGACGAGATGCGCGCCGGCATGCTGGCCGGCATCGGTGAGAACGCCGGCGTCGTCGACATCGGCGACGGCTGGGCCGTCACGTTCAAGGTGGAGTCGCACAACCACCCGTCCTACGTGGAGCCGTATCAGGGTGCGGCCACCGGTGTCGGTGGCATCGTGCGCGACATCATGGCGATGGGCGCGCGACCGGTCGCGGTGATGGACCAGCTCCGGTTCGGGGCTGTCGACGCTCCCGACACGCGCCGGGTGCTCGACGGCGTGGTGCGCGGCATCGGCGGCTACGGAAACTCGCTGGGTCTGCCCAACATCGGGGGCGAGACCGTCTTCGATTCGTGCTACGCCGGCAACCCGTTGGTCAATGCGTTGTGTGTCGGCGTATTGCGTCAGGAGGATCTGCATCTGGCGTTCGCCTCGGGTGCCGGCAACAAGATCATCTTGTTCGGTGCGAGGACGGGGCTGGACGGTATCGGTGGGGTGTCGGTGCTGGCGTCGGACACCTTCGACAGCACCGGCTCGCGCAAGAAACTGCCCTCGGTGCAGGTCGGCGACCCTTTCATGGAGAAGGTGCTCATCGAGTGCTGCCTCGAGCTCTACGCGGGCAAGCTGGTGATCGGCATCCAGGACCTTGGTGGAGCCGGATTATCTTGTGCTACATCGGAATTAGCCTCTGCCGGAGACGGTGGCATGTCCATAGACCTCGACACCGTGCCGCTGCGCGCCAAGGAGATGACACCCGCCGAGGTGCTGTGCAGCGAATCGCAGGAGCGGATGTGCGCGGTCGTGGCGCCGGAGAACGTCGACGCGTTCATGGCGGTGTGCCGCAAATGGGACGTGCCGGCCACCGTGATCGGTGAGGTGACCGCGGGTGACCGGTTGAGGATCACCTGGCGCGGCGAGACCGTCGTCGACGTGCCGCCGCGCACCGTCGCCCACGAAGGTCCGGTCTACCAGCGGCCGGTCGCACGCCCCGAATCGCAGGACACCCTGAACGCGGACCGCTCAGACAGGCTGCCGCGACCCGGCGCCGGCGCTGAACTGCGCGCGACTTTGCTTGCGCTGCTGGGCAGCCCGCACCTGTGCAGCCGCGCCTTCATCACCGAACAATACGACCGCTACGTGCGCGGCAACACCGTGCTGGCCGAGCACGCCGACGGTGGCATGCTGCGCGTCGACGAGGCCACCGGTCGCGGCATTGCCGTCTCGACCGATGCTTCGGGGCGTTACACGCTGCTGGATCCCTACGCCGGAGCCCAACTGGCGCTGGCCGAGGCGTACCGCAATGTTGCGGTGACCGGCGCCACGCCGGTCGCGGTGACCAATTGCCTCAACTTCGGGTCTCCCGAGGACCCCGGAGTGATGTGGCAGTTCGCGCAGGCGGTGCGAGGTCTGGCCGACGGCTGCGCCGCCCTCGGTATTCCGGTGACCGGCGGCAACGTCAGCTTCTACAACCAGACCGGTTCCGTGGCGATTCTCCCGACGCCGGTCGTCGGGGTGCTCGGTGTGATCGATGACGTGGGCCGGCGCATCCCCACCGGGCTGGGTGTCGAGCCGGGGGAGACCCTGATGCTGCTGGGCGACACGCGCGACGAGTTCGACGGGTCTGTCTGGGCGGAGGTGACCGGCGGGCATCTCGGCGGGCTGCCGCCGGCGGTGGACCTGGCGCGGGAGAAGTTACTGGCCGAGGTGCTGCGGTCGGGGTCGCGCGACGGGCTGCTGTCGGCGGCGCACGACCTGTCCGAGGGCGGCCTGGCCCAGGCCGTCGTGGAAGCGGCGCTCGCGGGTGAAAATGGTTGTCGCATAGTACTTCCCGAAGATTCCGATCCTTTCGTGATGCTGTTCTCCGAGTCGGCGGGCCGGGCTCTGGTGGCGGTCCCCCGCACCGAGGAGAGCCGCTTCCGTTCGATGTGTGAGGCGCGGGGCTTGCCTGTCGTCCGCATCGGGGTCGTGGACCAGGGGTCAGACGCGCTGGAGGTTCAGGGTCTGTTCACGGTGTCGTTGGCCGAACTGCGCGAAACGTCCGCCTCGGTGTTGCCGCGCTTCTTCGGCGGAGCGGCGGCGGCGACCAGCGATGCGTGAACGGCTTCCCCGTGGCAGCCGGTGCGGTGGCCGCCATCGGCGCGGCTGCGGCAGACCGGGCGGCATCGCCGGGCGGAATTGGCCACGCAACACGATGGCGACGACGGAATTGCATCGGAACCAACAGCAAACGCTGCGAGCGTCGGCGACCTGACGCTTCCCAGGGCCCGTTGGCCGGGTGGTTCCCGCGGCCGCTGCTGCTGTGCCGGCGTTGATGCTGGCACGGTTCACCGCGTTAACCCAGGCTGACTGGGAAACGAGCGCACAGGCCGTGCTGATTCTCCACAGGTTCGTCGCCGTTATCTCGGCCGGTTTCGACTCCTGTGCAGCCGTTCAGGCCGTTGATATGATTGCTCCCAGCTAAGGAGCTTTCACGCAATGGATTTCGGGAACCTGCCGCCAGAGGTCAATTCGGCACGTATGTATGCGGGGCCGGGCTCGGAGTCGATGATGGCCGCCGCGGCTGCCTGGGATGGCGTGGCCGCCGAGTCGAGTTCTGCGGCGGAAGGGTACACATCGGTGGTGTCGGCGCTGATCGCCGAGCCATGGCTGGGGCCGGCGTCAGCGGCGATGGCCGTCGCAGCCGCACCGTATGCGGGGTGGCTGGCCACCACCGCGGCTCTGGCCGAGCAGACCGCCACCCAGGCCAGGACGGCGGCGGCGGCGTTTGAGACCGCCTTCGCGATGACGGTGCCGCCCCCGCTGATCGCGGCCAACCGCAGCAGGTTGATGTCGCTGGTCGCGACCAACATCTTGGGGCAGAACAGCGCGGCGATCGCGGCAACCCAGGCCGAGTATGCCGAGATGTGGGCGCAAGACGCCGCCGCGATGTACAGCTACGGGGCGGCCTCAGCGGCTTCGTCGAGACTGACGCCGTTCACCCAACCCACGCCAAACGCCGATCCGGCGGCGCAAGCCGCGGTGGTCACCCAAACGGGGGCCGC
>NZ_JBYCLC010000011.1:0-4448 GCF_057473685.1 Mycobacterium sp. TH-M116
GCAGCTCACGTACCGAGCAGTTCGAGCATCACATCACCGGCGACTTTGGCCCCGAAGGGGACCGCCGCCAAATCCACCCGGTAATCCGGACTGTGCGGGGAATAGGGGAACAGCTTCCCGGCCGCGAACGCCTCGGCGTACACCTGGGGGTCGGCCACCCCGACGAACAGGTAGGCCAGCGGCAGGTCAGGGTGGGGGCCTTTGAGCAGCTGGCAGTCTTCCGACGCCGTCACCGGGAGCGGTTGCGTCACCACGTGATCCGGCCCGATCGCCGCAGTCAGGGCAGCGGCGAGTCGCGCGCACAGGTTCTCGTCGTTGACCAGCGGCGTGCAGCCACCGCTGAGCGTGATCTGCGGGAGCTTGTCCTCGGGCATGCCGTAGGTGCGGGCGATGCCGTCGCAGACCGCCTTGATCCCGTCGAGCAGCCGTTGGCGCACGTGCGGGTCGAACCAGCGCAGGTTGGCCTTCAGCAACGCCTGCGAGGGGATGACGTTGTGCGCCGACCCGGCCTGCACCGCCCCGACGGTGAGCACCGCGGTGTCGTGCGGGGCGATCATCCGGCTGACGATCGTCTGGAATTCGACGACCGCCAGGGCGGCCATGAGAACCGGATCCTTGGCCAGCTGCGGTATCGACCCGTGGCCGCCGACACCGTTGAACACGATGTCCACCTGGTCGGACCCGCTCATCGTCGGACCGCCGGAGGCGGCCACCATCCCGACCGGGCCGGGCGCGGTGTGCATGCCCACCAGGTGATCGGGCCGCGGCACCGCGTCGTAGAGGCCGTCGTCGACCATGGCTTGCGCGCCGGCTATCAGTTCCTCGGCCGGCTGGCCGACCAGCACGGCCGTACCCGACCACGCGTCGGTAGCGGTGGCCAGCACCTTGGCCATGCCCAGCATCCAGGTCACGTGGGCGTCGTGCCCGCACACGTGCGCGACCGGGGTGGGGGTGCCGTCCGCGCCGGTGAGCTGCACGGTGCTGGCGTAGTCCAGGCCGGTGTCTTCGGCGACCGGCAGTGCGTCCATGTCGGCGCGGTACATCACGGTGGGTCCGGTGCCGTTGCTCAGCACGGCCGCCACGCCGGTGCGGCCGATCCCGGTGTGCACCTGGAACCCCAGCCCGGTCAGCTCGCGGGCGACGATCCCGGCGGTGCGGGTCTCGGCGAAGCCGAGTTCGGGATGGCGGTGCAGGTCTTTGAACAGTTCGACCAGTCGGGGCGTGTCGGCGTCCACCGCGGCGTCGACGAGTTGTGAGCGTGTTGCCATTGCTGCCGGCCTTTCGCTGTCAAAGCGGGCCGGAAGGTCGCCTCGGCGATCTCGGCGCGCCGATTCGGTCGCGTACCGCTTCATTCGACCCGCTTCATTCCACCCGTTTCATTCCACCCGTTTCATCCCACCGTAGACGACGCACGGGACCGATCGCGGTGCGGCAAGCGCACGCCGCCACCCTTGACTGTGACACAACTCACGGTAGAGTGACCAGTGGTCATCTACGAGGGGAGTCACCATGCCGACGGTGACGTGGGCACGCGTCGACCCCGCCCGGCGGGCCGCGGTGATCGCAGCCGCGGAGGCCGAGTTCGGGGCGCACGGATTCTCCGGAGGGAGTCTGAACGTCATCGCCCGCCGAGCGGGAGTCGCCAAAGGCAGCCTGTTCCAGTACTTCGCCGACAAACGCGACTTGTACGCCTACATCACCGACATCGGCAGCCAGCGGGTGCGCGCCTTCGTCGAAGACCTCATCCGCGAGCTCGACCCGACCCGGCCGTTCTTCGAGTTCCTGACCGACCTGCTCGACGGCTGGGTGTCCTACTTCGCCCAGCATCCACACGAGCGTGCGCTGCACGCCGCGGCGACGCTGGAAGTCGACACCGACGCTCGGATCAGCGTTCGCTCCGTCATCCACCGGCACTACCTGCAGGTGCTGCGTCCACTGCTCCGCGACGCGCAGGCGCGCGGCGACCTGCGGGCCGACGCCGACACCGAAGCGATGCTGTCGCTGCTGCTGTTGCTGTTCCCGCACCTGGCCCTGGCCCCGTACATGCGCGGCCTGGATCCGGTCCTCGGGCTCGACGAGCCCAGCCCGGAACAGCCCGCGCTGGCGGTGCGCAGGCTCGTCGCGGTGCTGGCCGCCGCCTTCTCCGCTGAGCCGGCCGTCCAACGATCCGAGGAGTTCACATGACACGCACGCACATCGGTTCACTCGTCGCGGGGGGCCTGAACTGGGAGAGCCTGCCGCTCAAGCTGTTCGCCGGGGGCAACGCAAAGTTCT
The DNA here is from genome assembly GCF_057473685.1 of Mycobacterium sp. TH-M116. Classification (NCBI taxonomy): domain Bacteria; kingdom Bacillati; phylum Actinomycetota; class Actinomycetes; order Mycobacteriales; family Mycobacteriaceae; genus Mycobacterium; species Mycobacterium sp. TH-M116. The sequence continues at coordinate 2,275 of NZ_JBYCLC010000011.1, forward strand.
GGGATCCCGCCGACATCGATTTCTCCCGCGACCGGGCGGATTGGGAAAAACTCTCCGACCTCGAGCGCGACTACGCCATTCGGCTGTGCGCGGAGTTCGTCGCGGGCGAGGAGTCGGTGACCCAGGACATCCAGCCGTTCATGTCCGCGATGCGGGCCGAGGGGCGACTCGGCGACGAGATGTATCTGACGCAGTTCGCCTTCGAAGAAGCCAAGCACACCCAGGTCTTCCGGATGTGGCTCGACGCCGTCGGCGTCACCGAGGACCTGCACCGCTACCTCGACGATCTGCCGGCCTACCGCCAGATGTTCTACGACGAGCTGCCGCAGTGCCTTCATGCGCTGTCGAGTGACTCCGCCCCGGCCTCACAGGTCCGCGCGGCCGTGACCTACAACCACATCGTGGAGGGCATGCTCGCGCTGACCGGCTACTACGCCTGGCACAAGATCTGCGTGGTCCGGGGAATCCTGCCCGGCATGCAGCAACTGGTTCGTCACATCGGCGACGACGAGCGTCGCCACATGGCATGGGGAACGTTCACGTGCCGGCGCCACATCGCCGCCGACGACGCCAACTGGGAGGTGTTCGAGACGCGCATGAACGAGCTGATCCCGCTGGCCCTCAAAGTGACCGAGGAAGGCTTCGCCGTCTATGGAGACGAGCTGCCCTTCGGCATATCGCCGGAGGAGATGCTGCAGTACGCCGGGGACAAGGGGATGCGGCGGTTCGGCACGATCTCCAGCGCCCGCGGCCGCCCGGTCGGCGAGATCGACCTCGACTACTCACCGCTGCAGCTCGAGGACACCTTCGCCGCAGAGGACGCCAAGGTGCTGGCCGCCGTTTAATGGCGAGCAGACGCAAAATCGCCCAAAGTCCCCTCGATTAGGGCGATTTCACGTCTGCTCGCGAACGGTCCGCTAGCCGACCCAGACGGTCTTGGCGTTGCAGAACTCCTTGATCCCCAGGCCCGCGAGCTCCCGGCCGTAGCCGGAGCGCTTGATGCCGCCGAACCCCAACTCGGGATAGGACACCGTCATGCCGTTGATGAACACCTGGCCGGCCTCGATGTCGTCGATGAAGCGCCGCTGCTCGGCCTCGTCGGAGGTCCAGGCGTTGGAGCCCAGGCCGAAGGTGGTGGCATTGGCGATCTCGATCGCCTCGTCGATGTCGGCGGCGCGGTACATCGAGGCGACCGGCCCGAACACCTCCTCGGTGTAGAGCGCCATGTCTTTGGTGATGTCGGTGAGCACGGTCGGCGGGTAGAACCACCCCGGCCGGTCGAGACGCGCGCCGCCGCAGCGGACCACCGCGCCCGCCGCGACGGCGTCGTCGACCTGCTTGGCGATCTCGTCGCGGCCGGACTCGGTGGCCAACGGACCCACGTCGGTGTCCGGGTCGGTCGGATCGCCGACCTTCAGCGCCGCCATCCGCTCGACGAACCTGTCGACGAACGTGTCGTAGATGTCGGCGTGGACGATGAACCGCTTGGCGGCGATGCAGGACTGGCCGTTGTTCTGTACCCGGGCGGTGACCGCTGTCGTGACCGCCTCGTCGAGGTCCGCCGACGGCATCACGACGAACGGGTCGCTGCCGCCGAGCTCCAGCACGGTGGGTTTGATCTCGTCACCGCAGATGGCGGCCACCGACTGGCCGGCCGGCTCGCTGCCCGTCAGGGTGGCCGCCGCGACCCGGGGGTCGCGCAGGATGCGCTCCACGGCTCCCGACGGCACCAGCAGCGTCTGGAAGCAGCCGTCGGGGAAGCCGCCGCGGGCGATGACGTCGGACAGGTACAGCGCGGTCTGCGGCACGTTCGATGCGTGCTTGAGGATGCCGACGTTGCCGGCCATCAGCGCGGGCGCGGCGAACCGCACGGCCTGCCAGAGCGGGAAGTTCCACGGCATCACGGCCAACACCACCCCCAGCGGCTGGTAGCGGACGTACGCCGTCGACGCCCCGACCGTGTCCGCGTCGGCCGGCTCGTCGGCCAGCAGCTTCTCGGTGTTCTCTGCGTAGTAGCGAAACCCCTTGGCGCACTTGAGAGCCTCCGCTTTGGCCGATTTCAGGGTTTTGCCCATCTCCAATGTCATCATGGCCGCGGTGTCGTCGGCTTCGGCCTCCAGAAGGTCGGCGGTGGCGTGGGCCCACTGTGCGCGCTGGGCGAAGGTGGTGGTGCG
>NZ_JBYCLC010000012.1:0-29353 GCF_057473685.1 Mycobacterium sp. TH-M116
CTCGCGTGTGTAGGCGCGGGCGGCCAGCCGCGCGTCGGCCATCCGCTGGCGCAGCAGCGCGGCGCGGCTGCCCAGCCCGTCCACCCGGTCGATGACATCCATGACCAGATGGAAACGGTCGAGGTCGTTGAGCATCACCATGTCGAACGGCGTCGTGGTCGTGCCGCGCTCCTTGAAGCCGCGCACGTGCAGGTGCGGGTGCACGGTGCGCCGGTAGGTGAGCCGGTGGATCAGCCACGGGTAGCCGTGGTAGGCGAAGATCACCGGCTTGTCGCGGGTGAACAGGGCGTCGAACTCCTTGTCCGGCAACCCGTGCGGGTGTTCGGATTCCGGCTGCAGGCGCATCAGGTCGACCACGTTGATGACACGGACCGCCAGGTCTGGCAGTTCCCGGCGCAGGATGTCGGCGGCGGCCAGCGTCTCCAGCGTCGGGACGTCTCCGGCGCACGCGAGGACCACGTCGGGTTCGCCGGTAGCGGTGCTCGCCCACGGCCAGATGCCCAGCCCGCGGGTGCAGTGCGCGATCGCTTCGTCCATGTCGAGGTAGGCCAGCGCGGGCTGCTTGCCGGCGACGATGACGTTGACGTAGTTGCGGCTGCGCAGGCAGTGGTCGGCCACTGACAGCAGGGTGTTGCCGTCCGGCGGCAGGTAGACGCGCGTCAGCTCGGCCCGTTTGTTGGCGACCAGGTCGATGAAGCCGGGGTCCTGGTGCGACGCGCCGTTGTGGTCCTGGCGCCACACGTGGGAGGTCAGCAGGTAGTTCAGCGAGGCGATCGGCCGCCGCCAGGGTAGTTCCCTGCTGGTGGACAGCCATTTCGCGTGCTGGTTGAGCATCGAGTCGACGATGTGCACGAACGCCTCGTAGCAGGTGAACAGCCCGTGCCGGCCGGTCAGCAGGTAGCCCTCCAGCCAGCCCTGGCACAGGTGCTCGGAGAGCACCTCCATCACGCGGCCGTCGGGGGCCAGGTGCTCGTCATCCGGCGTCGTCTCCGAGAGCCACACCTTGTCCGTCGCGCCGTACACGGCGTCCAGTCGATTGGAGGCGGTCTCGTCGGGCCCCATCAGCCGGAACCGGTCGCCGTTGCGGGCGATCACGTCCCGCAGGAACGTCCCCAGCACGCGGGTCGCCTCGTGGGTTTCGGTCGCCGGCCGCGACACCTGCACCGCGTAGTCGCGAAAGTCCGGCAGGTCCAGGTCGCGCAGCAGAAGCCCGCCGTTGGCGTGCGGGTTCGCGCTCATCCGGCGATCACCGCTGGGGGCCAGCGCCCGCAGTTCGGGGCGCAGCGCGCCGGTGTCGTCGAACAACTCCTCGGGCCGGTAGCTGCGCAGCCACGCCGCGAGCTGCGCCCGGTGTTCGGCGTTGTCGTGGGTCTCGGCCAGCGGAACCTGATGCGCCCGCCAGGTGCCTTCGACCTTTTTCCCGTCGACCGTCTTGGGACCGGTCCAGCCCTTGGGGGTGCGCAGCACGATCATCGGCCATACGGGCCGCTCCGGCCGGCCGCCGCGGCGCGCCCGGGCCTGGATCTCGGCGATGTCGTCGAAAGCGTCGTCCAGCGCGGCGGCCAGCTGCCGGTGCACGTCTGCCGGGTCGTCCCCGGCAACGGTGATCGGTCGGTAACCGTAGCCGCGCAGCAGCGACTCGAGTTCCGGCTGCGGAATCCGGGACAGCACGGTCGGATTGGCGATCTTGTAGCCGTTGAGGTGCAGGATCGGCAACACCGCCCCGTCGAGGGCCGGGTTGAGGAATTTGTTCGAATGCCAGCCGGCGGCCAACGGCCCGGTCTCGGCCTCGCCGTCCCCGATCACGCAGGCGACCACCAGGTCCGGGTTGTCGAAAGCCGCGCCGTAGGCATGCACCAGCGCGTAGCCCAGTTCACCGCCCTCGTGGATGGATCCCGGCGTCTGGGCGGCCACGTGGCTGGGGATGCCGCCGGGGAAGGAGAACTGCCGAAACAGCTTGCGCAGTCCCTCGGCGTCCTCCTCGATGCCCGTGTACACCTCGCTGTAGGTGCCCTCCAGGTAGGCGTTGGCGACCAGTCCGGGTCCGCCGTGCCCGGGTCCGGTGACATAGATCAGGTTGGCGTCGCGGTTGCCGATGATGCGGTTGAGGTGCGCGTAGATCAGGTTCAGCCCCGGTGTGGTGCCCCAGTGGCCGAGCAGCCGGGGTTTGACGTGGCGGGCTTCCAGCGGCTCGGTCAGCAGCGGATTGTCCAGCAGGTAGATCTGCCCGACGGACAGGTAATTGGCGGCGCGCCAGTACTTGTCGATGAGGGCCAGTTCGTCATCGGATAGCGATTCGGATTGGGCTGGGGTCGGTGTTCCGGTCTCAAAACTCACCTGGCCGATTGTCCGCCCCTGAGGTGAACACTGCCTACTCGTCGCCGCGGGCCCGGGCTTCGTAGGCCTGCCGCGTTGCGACATCGACGTCGTCGGTGAAGACGTGTTCGCCGCCGAGCACCCTGTTGATGCCCTCGGCCAGCGCACGAGGCAAGAACTTCTGCGACGCGATGATCGCCCCGGCCAGCCTGGTGACCCTTACCCGTGGCTTCGGTGCGGCCACCAGCTCGACGATCGCGTCGGCGATGTCGGCGGGTTCGGCGTTCTTGATCCCTTTGGCCCCCGAGGTTCCGGCGATCAGCTCGGTGTTGACGAATGTCGGCATCACCACCGAGAACTTCACCCCGGTTTTGCGGTATTCGAGCCTGGCTGTGTCGGTGAAACCGATCACCGCGTGCTTGCTGGCGCAGTATGTGGCGGCACCGGGGATGGAGGTCTCGCCGGCGAGCGAGGCGACGTTGATGACGTGGCCGCGGCCGCGGGGGATCATCCGCTCGATGGCGAGCTTGCTGCCCAGGATCACCCCGTAGACGTTGATGTCGAGGATGCGACGGGTGACCGCGTCGGGTTCGTCGACGATGCGGCCCAGCGGCATGATCCCGGCATTGTTGACCAGCACGTCGATCGGGCCGAGCTGGCGCTCGACCCGGTCCAGGAAATCGGCGAACGAGTGCCGGTCGGTGACGTCGAGTTTGCCGTAGACGTCGAGGTCGAGCGCTGCACCGGAATCTTTGACCCGGACTTCGTCGATGTCGCCGATCGCCACCTTGGCGCCCAGCTCGTGCAGGGCCGTCGCGGTGGCCAACCCGATTCCGCGTGCGCCACCGGTGATCACGATGACCTTGCCGCGGACCTTGATGCCGACGGGTGCCGTGTCTGCCATGAGGTCAGCACAGCACTGGGCGGCGCGTCGCGCAATGAAATGCTCAGGACGACGGCGACCTCGGTCGGAGTATCTGTTCGGCGGTGCGCCGTCCGCTCACCAGCGCGCCCTGGATGGAGGCGGTGTCCCGGTGGTCGCCACACCACCACAGACCCTCGCGGATGCGCACCGGGCGCCGCACGCGCAACGGCGGCGGCTGCGCGGGCAGCGCGTCTGCGATGACGTGTCGTTTCAGCAATCGCCAGCCCTGACCGCCGACGCCCAGGATGCCTGCGGCATGCCGCCGCGTCTCGCTTTCCTCCGGAGGTGCGCCGCCCGTCTTCAGCAGCGCCGAGGCGCTGATCAGATGCCGTCCCGGTGGGGCATAGCTGGGTGCGGCGGCGCTGATGACGGCGGTGTTGAGCAGCGGTCCGGGCGGCTGGGACCGGCCGTCGACCCAGAGCATCGGCAGCGTGCTGGGCGCCTCGTCGGCGGCCCACCAGTCGGTCACGACTCCGTGCATGGCCGGCGGTGGATGGCCGGTGAGCGCCGCGGCTGCCACCGGATCGGTGGCCACCACGACGTCGCGGGCGCGGACGACCGCGTCGGTTCCCCGGACCGTCCACCGCTTCCCGTCATGCTCGACCTGGGTCGCTTTCCGTCCCAGCTCTATTCGGCTTTCCAGCGGCGCGGCGAGCTGTTGCGGCAGTGCGCGCATGCCCTCTGCCGGCAGGCCGGGCACCCCCAGCACGAACATGCGGGCCAGCAGCAGACAGAACGCGTCGGAGGTGGCGCCGGTGTCCTCGAGCACCACACCGGCGAGGAAGCGGTCGACGACGCGACGCAGTTCACCACGGGCACCGCAGCGATCCAACGCCTCGCCTACGGTGCGGTCGCCGTGCCGGGATTTGACGGCCCGCGGTCGCAGCGCCCCGGCCGCCCAGCGCGCGAGCCCGACCGCTTCGCGGGGCCGGATCATGCCCGAGGCGAGCATCTTCGGCATCAATGTCGGCGCGCGCAGCGGGTGGGCCAGCACCGCCGTGCCGCGCTCGCGGCGCACCGCCACCCCGGCGGCGAATGGTTGAAGTCGCAAACCGGCGATGTCGACGCAGGCCGCGAGTTCCGGGTAGGCCGGGTTGAGCACCTGAAAGCCGCGGTCGCACAGGAAGCCGTCGATCACGTCGGTGCGGACGCGGCCGCCGACGTCGTCGCCGCCCTCCCACACCCGCACCTCACGGCCTGCGGCCGCCAGCAGACCCGCACAACGCAACCCGGCCAGACCCGCACCGATGACCAGTACCTCGACGTCGTCGTCGCCCACGGCGTCACCAACCCCTCGATCCGGGAACGCCTTTGAACGGACCGGTGATCCAGCTGGTGATCCAGCCGCCGTAGAAGTCACCCGGTTGCGGTTCCACGACTTCGCCGTTGACGGTGCAACGGTCGACTCGCGCCGCCATCACCGCGACCATGCCGGCGATCGGCGCGAACGCCGGTGTCGGGCGTGGATAGGCCCACGCCGCCTTCGGTGCGACGGCGGAGCCGCCGGCGACGTCGTAGTAGGCGGCCTGGCCTTTCCATTCACACCACGAGCTGCCCGGCGCCGCGCGCAACGCCCCGGGGGCGAACGCCTCCCGCGGGAGGTAGTAGGTCGGCGGGTGGCTGGTTTCGAGTACCCGCAGGGCCTGTGAGGTCGATGCCACGACCGCACCGCCCAGCTCGACGGTGATGGCCCCGGTGAAAGGTTCGACCCTGGGCGGGCGCGGATAGTCCCACACATTTTCTGGCTGCGGGGCGTCCCGTTCGGGTTGGCGCCGGCTCATGCCCGGGTCCCGAAGCGGGCGGTCACGTCGCGGGCCGGCAACACGAAACCTACGGTACGCCTGCGGGACGCAGGCCCGGGTAGCCTAGCGCAGCGTCAGCCAGACCAGGCTGGCGCCGCCGACCACGGCGCAGTAGACGGCGAACGGCGTGAGCGTGCGGGTCTCGAAGTAGCTGGTGAGATAGCGCACCGCGAAGTAGGCGCTGAGGAACGACGCGATGCCGCCGGCCACGACCTGTCCGAAGATGCCCCCACCCAGCGGCCCGAACAATTCCGGGATCTTGTAGAGCCCGGCGGCCAGAATGATGGGCGTCGCGAGCAGGAACGAGAAGCGGGCGGAGTCTTCGTGCGACAGCCCGCGCCACAGTCCGGCCACGATGGTGATGCCCGAGCGGCTGATGCCGGGAAACAGTGCCAGGATCTGGGCGCATCCGATCAGCACGCCGCGGCCCAGGGGCAGCTGGGCGAGCCGGTTGTCGACGGCCACGCCGCCGTGGGTTTGTTCCCCCTGGGCGGCCGCCGGGCCCGCCGGCGCCGGTGCGACGCGGCGTCGCAGCACCTCGCCGGCATACAGGGCGAAGCCGTTGAGCAGCAGAAATGCCGCCGAGGGGATGGGTTTGCCCAGTGTTGTGCGAAACGTCGATTCCAGCAGCAGTCCGGCCAGCCCGACGGGGATGGTGGCCGCGACCAGCAGCCAGGCCAACCGCTCGCCCGAAGTCTGGATGCGGCGATTCCGGAGCGACGACCCCAAGCCTGCAACGATGCGCAGCCAGTCCCGCCAGAAGAACACCAGCAGGGCCGCGGCGGTGGCCACGTGCAGCCCGACGATGAAGGCCAGATATGGCGACTGGGGGGCCGAGACGTCGAGGTCCTGAGCCCATTGCCCGCCGATGAGCGCCGGGACCAGCACCGAGTGGCCGAGGCTGGAAACCGGGAACAGTTCTGTGACGCCCTGGAAGGCGCCGACCACCACCGCCTCGACATAGCTCAAGTGCGTGCTCACGCGTGGGATCCCCCCATCGGCTCCATCGCAATCGTGTCGACAGGTACGGACTCGCGCACCGGCCTGTGACGTTAGTCGACACCGCGCGCACCCGGTCCACCGACCGGGGATCCAGACGCGCGCACCGGCGCGGTGTGACACTGGTCAGCGACGCGCAAGCGCCCCGACCGTTACGGTGTGCAGGTGGCCGACGGGTTGCTCGCTGGGGTGCGCGTGCTCGACCTGTCCACCGGTGCGGCCGACGCGGTGACCCGCCTGTTCGCCGACCTGGGCGCCGACGTCCTCAAGATCGAGACGCCGGGCGGAAGTCCCGCCCGCCAGGCGCTGCCGACGCTGGCCGGCGCCGCTATCGCGTTCGCGGTACACAACGCCAACAAGCGCAGCGCGGTGCTGGACCCCGACGACGCCGACGACTGTGACCGGCTGCGCGAACTGGCCGCGGGCGCCGACATCGTCGTCGACAGCGGGCCCGAAGGGCTGGCCGCCGCGTTCGGGACGTCCGCCGCGCAGCTGGCCGCCCACCAGCAGCACCTGGTCGTCATCTCGATCACCGACTTCGGTACCACGGGACCTCGGTCGTCGTGGCACGCCACCGATCCGGTGCTCTACGCGATGAGCGGCTTGCTGTCGCGGTCGGGGCCTGCCACCGGCATCCCCGTGCTGCCGCCGGACGGCATCGCTTCGGCGACCGCCGCCGTGCAGGCCGCGTGGGCCACGCTCGTGGCGTACTACAACCGGTTGCGTTGCGGTACGGGCGATTACATTGACTTTTCTCGGTTCGACGCTGTTGTCATGTCGCTGGACCCCGCGTTCGGCGCGCACGGGCAGGCCGCGGCCGGGATCCGTGGCGCGGGGCGGTGGCGCGGACGCCCGAAGAACCAGGACGCCTACCCGATCCTTGCCTGCAAGGACGGCTACGTCCGGCTGTGCGTGATGGCGCCGCGGCAGTGGCGCGGCCTGCGGCGCTGGCTGGGGGAACCGGAGGCCTTCCAGGACGCCCGCTACGACGTGATCGCAGAGCGGTTCGCGGCCTGGCCGCAGATCAGCGTGCTGGTCGAGGCGTTGTTCGAGGATCAGACCATGACGGAGCTGGTGGCTGCCGGCCAGGCGCACGGGGTGCCGATCGCCGCGGTGCTGACGCCGTCGCAGATCGTGGCATCCGACCATTTCGAGGCGGTCGGCGCGATCACCGAGGCCGAGCTGGTCCCCGGTGTGCGCACCCGGGTACCGAGCGGCTATTTCGTGGTCGGTGGGCAGCGCGCCGGGTTCCGCACGCCCGCACCCGCGGCCGGGCAGGACCAGCCGTGCTGGCCCGGGAGCCCCGCGGTGGTGACGTCGCCGTCGGGCCGGGTCGGCGACCATCCGTTCACCGGACTGCGCATCCTCGATCTTGGCGTCATCGTCGCCGGCGGCGAGCTGAGCCGGTTGTTCGGCGACCTGGGCGCCGAGATCATCAAGATCGAGAGCGCCGACCATCCCGACGGGCTCAGGCAGGCCCGCGCCGGCGAGGCGATGAGCGAGTCGTTCGCCTGGACCCACCGCAACAACCTGGGCTTCGGTCTGGACCTGCGCAGCGCCGAGGGCAACCGGATCTTTCGCCGGCTGGTCGCCGAAGCGGACGCGGTTTTCGCCAACTTCAAGCCCGGAACTCTTGCAGCCCTGGGCTTTTCCTACGATGAGCTGCGGGGAGTCAACCCGCGTGTTGTGCTCGCCGAGAGCAGCGCCTACGGCGACGGCGGGCCGTGGAGCACCCGCATGGGCTACGGGCCGCTGGTGCGGGCCGTCACCGGCGTCACCCGGCTCTGGACGCCCGCCGACCCCGACGACCGGGCCGGGTCCGGCCGGCACGCCTTCTACGACGCGACGACGGTCTTTCCCGACCACGTCGTCGGGCGGGTCACCGCCATCGCTGCGCTGGCCGCGCTGATCCACCGCGATCGCACCGGCGGCGGGGCACGCGTGCACATCTCGCAGGCCGAGGTCGTGGTCAACCAGCTCGACACCCTTTACGTCACCCGGGCCGCGCTCGCCGCGGGCCTGGCCGCGATCCGCGCGGACACCGCCCTGCACGCCGTGCACCCGTGCGCGGGTGACGACGAATGGTGCGTCATCTCCATCCGCGACGACGACGAATGGCGCTGCGTGGCTTCGGCGTTCGACCGCCCGCAGTGGGCCGACGACCCGCGATTCGCCACCGGCGAGGCGCGCGGGGCCAACCGGCGCGAGCTGGTGGAGCTGGTCTCCGCCTGGACCCGCACCCGCACCCCGGCGCGGGTTGCCCAACTGCTGCAGTCGGCCGGGGTCGCCGCCGGGCCGATGAACCGACCGCCGGACCTCCTGGAGGACCAGCAGCTGCGGGACCGCAAGCTGTTCGCCGAGATGGTGCACCCGCTCATCGAGCGTCCGCTGCCGGCGGAGACGGGTCCGGCCCCGTTCACCCACATCCCGCCGGCCCGGCAACGCCCGGCGCCGCAGCCCGGGCAGGACACCCGCGAGATCTGCCGGGCGTTGCTCGGGATGAGCGACGGGGAGATCGACCGGCTCGTCACCGACGGCGTGCTGTTCGGCCCGGCGTGACGCTGGGCGGGCCATCGGCGGCCGCCCGCGCTCCCCGCGCTAGGTTCGGTCTATGACCGTCGACCCCAGGACACCGGTGTTGGTCGGCTACGGCCAGGTCAACCACCGCGACGACATCGACCCGCGGCGGCGGTCCGTCGAACCGGTGGACCTCATGGCCGCCGCGGCCAGACGAGCCGCCGACCCCCGGGTGACCGAGGCCGTGGACTCCGTCCGGGTGGTCAACGTGCTGTCGGCCCGCTACCGCGACCCCGGGCTGCTGCTCGGCCGGCGAATCGGCGCCGCGGACTTCACCACGCTGTACAGCCCGATCGGCGGCAATGTGCCGCAGTCGCTGGTCAACCAGGCCTGCCTGGACATTCAGCGGGGCAGCGCCGGGGTGGTGTTGCTGGCCGGCGCCGAGACCTGGCGCACCAGAACCGGGCTGAAGTCCAAGGGCGGCAAATTGGTGTGGACGGTCCAGGACGAATCCGTGCCGATGGCGGATGTCAGCGGCGAAGACGTCCCGATGGGCGGCGAGGCCGAGCTGCGGATCCGGCTCGACCGCCCGTCGTACGTCTACCCGCTGTTCGAGGAGTCGCTGCGCATCGCGGGTGGTGAGTCGATCGAGGACCACCTCGCGCGGATCGGACAGCTGTGGGCCCGTTTCAACGCCGTGGCGGTCGGAAATCCGCACGCCTGGATCCGCACACCGATGACCGCCGAGGAGATCGGGCAGCCCGGCCCCCGCAACCGAATGGTCAGCTGGCCGTATACGAAGCTGCTGAACTCCAACAACATGGTCGATCAGGGGGCCGCTCTGGTGTTGACCTCGGTGGAGCAGGCGAGGAGCCTGCAGATCCCCGTCGAGCGCTGGGTGTACCCCCAGGCGGGCGCCGACGCCCACGACACCCCCGCCGTCGCCGAGCGCGACGAGCTGCACCGGTCGCCGGCCATCCGGATCGCCGGGGCGCGGGCGCTCGAGCTGGCGGGGCTCGGCATCGACGATGTCGACTACGTCGACCTGTATTCGTGTTTCCCCTCGGCGGTCCAGGTCGCGGCGCGCGAACTGGGGTTGAGCGTCGACGACGCGGCCCGCCCGCTCACCGTGACGGGGGGGCTGACCTTCGCCGGCGGTCCGTGGAGCAACTATGTCATGCATTCCATCGCCACCGCGGCCGAGTTGTTGGTGGCCAACCCCGGCCGGCGCGCGCTGATCACCGCCAACGGCGGCTACCTGACCAAGCACAGTTTCGGCGTGTACGGCACCCAACCGCCGGACGAATTTCGTTGGGAGAACGTCCAGGCCTCGGTGGATCGGGAACCGACCCGCAAGGCGTTGGTCGAGTGGGACGGCGTCGGGACCGTCGAGGCGTGGACGACACCGTTCGACAGGGAGGGACGGCCGGAGAAGGCCTTCGTGGCCGTGCGCACCCCGGACGGGGCCCGCGCCTTGGCCGTGCTCGCCGATCCCGCCGCGGCCGCGGCGAGCGTGAGTGAGGATATCGGTGGCGCCAAGGTCGCCGTCGCCGCGGACGGCAGCGCCACGCTGCGGTAATCGTCGAGCGCATCGCGGCAGGCCAGGGTGTCGCGGATGCGGTAACGGTCGCGTAACCGACGGCGACGTGCCTATTGTCGAGGGTGACGTTGGGAGGGGTGAGCCCAGTGCAGATCCTGATTACCGACGCCACCGGCGCAATCGGGCGGCTGGTCGCACGGCAGTTGCTCGCTGCCGGGCACAGTGTCGCCGGCATCGCCGAGCGCCGCCATGGCGCGCTGGATCCGGCCGTGGAGTTCGTGCAGGCGTCGCTCAACCACCCGGTGCTGCAGGAGTTGGCCGACGAAGCCGACGCCGTGATCCATCTGGCCCCAGTCGACCCGACCGCGCCCGGAAGCGCGAAAATCGGCGGCCTCGCGCGGGTGACCGACGCGGCCGCCCGCTCCGGGGCGCGGCTGCTGTTCGTGTCGCAGGCAGCGGGCCGGCCCGATCTGTATGAGCCGGCCGAGGCACTGGTAGCGACGAGCTGGGGCCCGACCCTGGTGATCCGGGCCGCGCCGCCGGTGGGCCGCCAGCTCGACTGGGCGGTCTGCCGCACGGTGGCCACGCTGCTGCGCAGCAAGGTTTCCACGCAGCCGATCAGGGTGCTGCACATCGACGACCTGGTGCGGTTCCTGGTGTCGTCGCTGAACACCGACCGGACCGGTGTGGTGGACCTGGCCACCCCGGACACCATCAACGTGGTCACCGCGTGGCGGCTGCTGCGGCCGGTCACCTCACGGTCACGCCTGCATCGGCTGTACGGCTGGCCGCAGTTGGCCCCACAGCTCGATACCGCTGCAGCACATGAGGATTGGATGTTCCAGTGTGGCTGGCAGGCGTACGACGCCATCGCCGACACCGCGCGTGGGCTCGTCGGACGCAGGCTCGACGCCGCCGGTGCTACCGACCACGGCGGCCAATTGACGCTTCCCGTCGAAGTTCGGCCGCGCTCGTCGTGCGACGGGTTGTCCAGTGCGGCACCCGAGGGCATGGAGGGCGAGTTCGACGATCGGATCGATCCGCGGTTCCCGGTCTTCAGTGCGAGCACGCTCGCCGCGGCGCTGCCCGGGCCGTTGACACCGATCACCCTGGACGTCCAGCTGAGCGGGCTGCGTGCGGCCGGCCGGGTGCTGGGCCAGGTGCTCGCGCTCGGCGATGTGGTCGATCACGAGTGGGGGAGTAGAGCCGTCGCGGTGTTCGGCCACCGGCCCTATGTCGGCGTGTCGGCCAATGCGCTTGCCGCCACTCAGCTTCCGGGCTGGGACCGAGAAGCTGTGGTGCGGCGCACGCTGGCCGGGCAGTCCGAGGCGGGCGAGCTGTTGCCGTTCGGAGAACCGCAATTGGTCGGCAGGACGCTCGGCTCGGTCGCCAAAGGCCTCGTCGCAGCCCGGTCACTATCCCTGCTGCGTCATCTCAAGGCCGACACACAGGCTTACCGGGCGGCCGCCGGGGCGGAGCACCTGGACGCCACCCGGCTTGCCGATCTGCCGGATTCGGCTCTGGTGGTCAGGGTTCCGCTGTTGCGGGACCGGATTCACCAGGGCTGGACATTGACTGCACTGTGGCTCATCGACACCGGCGTCACGGCGGCGGCGCTGGAGCACACCCAGGCGCGGGGCAGCGTGTCCGGCATCGGCATGATCGTGCAAAGCGACCGCGTCGCGATCGAAACCGCCGAATTGGCTGCCGCGCTGCGGGGCGACCCGCCGCTGCGTGCGCTGGCCAGGGAGGGCAACGTCGGCAGCATTCGCGCGTTGTCGCCGGCCACCGCCGCCACATTCGATGCCGCTGCCGCCCGGATCGGGCACCGCGGGCCCGGCGACTCCGAACTGGCCGCCCGAGTCTTCGGCGACGACCCGCAGCTGCTGCTGCGGACGGCGGCGCATTTCGCATCCGCCGCGCCCAGCGACCCCGCGGTGGCGGCGACACTCGCGCAGCGGCTCACCGATGCCGCCCGCGGCTCACGAGAACTCGCCCATGACACCACCCTGCGTTTCACCCATCAGCTTCGGATGACGTTGCGGGAGTTGGGCGCTCGGCGTGTCGATGCCGATTTGCTCGACGTTTCCGACGACGTGTTCTACCTGACCTGCGACGAACTGGTCAGCGTCCCGGCCGACGCCAGGTTGCGGGTCAAACGCCGCCGGGCAGAACGGGACCGCCTTCAGGCGCAGGGCCCGCCCGACGTCATCGACGGCAAGTGGTTCCCCGTCGACCGGGGCACCGATGGCCCGCATCCGGCGGGCCAAGACGTCTGATCGATTACCCAGTCAACGCCGAGCGTGGCGCTGGTGTCACGCTCGGCGCCGAGTGTGACACCAGCCTCACGCTCGCGTCCAGCTCAGGCGGCGACCGCCGCAATCTCGGTCGCCGGTGCCAGTGCCTGCGCGACGATTTCGGCGACGTCGGTCATCGGCCGCACGTCCAGGTTTGCGAGCACCTCGTCGGGCACGTCATCAAGGTCCGTTTCGTTGCGTGCGGGGATGAAAACCGTTGCCAAGCCGGCACGTTGGGCGGCTAGTAGCTTCTGCTTCACGCCGCCGATGGGCAACACCCGTCCGTTCAGCGTGACCTCGCCGGTCATGCCGACGTCGGAGCGGACCTGACGGCCGGTGGCCATCGACACCAGGGCGGTCACCATCGTGACGCCGGCCGACGGGCCGTCCTTGGGCACCGCTCCGGCGGGCACGTGCACGTGGATGCGGCGGTCCAGCGCCTTGGGGTCGATGCCCAACGCGCGAGCGTGCGAGCGCACGTAGGACAGCGCGATCTGCGCCGACTCCTTCATGACGTCGCCCAGCTGTCCGGTCAGAACCAGGGCGGACTCGCCGGCCCCATCCAATCCAGTTGCGCCGGCTTCGATGTAGAGGACGTCACCGCCCAGGCCGGTGACGGCCAGGCCGGTGGCCACGCCGGGCACCGCGGTGCGCTCGGCCGACTCGGGGGTGAACCGCGGGCGGCCCAGGTAGTCGACGAGATCCGGCTCGTCGATGACGAGCGGACCGGCCGCCCCGTCCGATCCGGGCGCCAGCCGTGTGGTCACCTTGCGCAGCGCCTTGGCCAGCAGCCGCTCGAACTGCCGCACCCCCGGCTCGCGGGTGTAGTCGGCGGCGATCGTGCGTAGCGCGGCGTCGGTCACGGTCACCTCGCCGTCGCTCAGCGCCGCCCGTTCCCGCTGCCGGGGCAGCAGGTAGTCGCGGGCTATGGCGACCTTGTCGTCCTCGGTGTAGCCGTCGATGGTCACCAGCTCCATGCGGTCCAGCAGCGCGGACGGGATGTTCTCGACCACGTTGGCGGTGGCTAGGAACACCACGTCGGACAGGTCCAGGTCCAGATCCAGGTAGTGGTCCCGGAAGGTGTGGTTCTGCGCCGGGTCGAGTACCTCCAGCAAGGCGGCCGAAGGGTCGCCGCGGTAGTCCGAACCGACCTTGTCGATCTCGTCCAGCAGGACAACGGGATTCATCGTCCCCGCCTCACCGATGGCGCGCACGATCCGGCCCGGCAGCGCGCCGACGTAGGTGCGCCGGTGCCCACGGATCTCCGCCTCGTCGCGCACCCCGCCCAGGGCGACGCGCACGAATTTGCGGCCCAGCGCCCGCGCGACGCTCTCGCCCAGCGAGGTCTTGCCGACGCCAGGGGGTCCGGCCAGCACCATCACCGCGCCGGAGCCACGGCCGCCGACGACCTGCAGCCCGCGCTGGGCGCGGCGCGCACGCACGGCCAGGTATTCGACGATGCGGTCCTTGACGTCGTCCAGCCCGTGGTGGTCGGCGTCCAGGATCTCCCGCGCGGCCTTCAGGTCGGTGGAGTCGTCGGTCTCGACGTTCCAGGGCAGGTCCAGCACGGTGTCCAGCCAGGTGCGGATCCAGCCGCTCTCCGGGCTCTGGTCGCTGGAGCGTTCCAGCTTGCCGACCTCGCGCAGCGCGGCCTCGCGCACCGTGTCGGGCAGGTCGGCGGCCTCCACCCGGGCGCGGTAATCGTCGGAACCGTCGGGTTCACCTTCGCCGAGCTCCTTGCGGATGGCGGCCAGCTGCTGGCGCAGCAGGAACTCCTTCTGGGTCTTCTCCATGCCCTCGCGAACGTCTTCGGCGATCTTGTCGCTCACCTCGACCTCGGCGAGGTGCGTGCTCGTCCAGTCGATCAGGACGCGGAGGCGACGGCCCACATCAACGGTCTCCAGCAACTCGCGCTTCTGCGCGGCGCTCAGGTAGGACGCGTAGCCGGAGGTGTCGGCCAGGGCCGAGGGATCGGTCAGGCCGTTGACGTAGTCGACGATCTCCCAGGCCCCGCGCCGCTGCAGCATTGCCAGCAGCAGCTTGCGATACTCCGCCGCCAGGGCCTTGACCTCGTCGGTGGGCTCGTTCGGGGCGACCTCGGTCACCTCGACCCATACCGCCGGGCCCGGCCCGGAGGCTCCCGCCCCGATCTGGGCGCGGCGCTCACCGCGCACGACGGCGGCGGTGCCGCCGCCCGCGACGCGGCCGACCTGCAGAATCTTGGCGATCATCCCGTACGAGGGGTACCGGTCCTGCAGCCGGGGCGCGATCAGCAGCTGCCCCGACTCGCTGGCCTGGGCGGCGTCGATCGCCGCGCGTGCGGCCTCGTCGAGCGCGATCGGCACCGCCATTCCGGGCAGCACGATCGTGTCGGTGACGAACAGCACCGGAACGGACATGGCGTCGGCCATCAAATCCTCCAAAAATTGAGCCTCTTGCGCTCAACCCGGCCGGCCGCCGGTTTGTTCCCGGCGGGGCGGCTTCGGTCGCATAATCGGGCCATGGCGCTGTCGCATCCCGTCCCCCGTTCCCTCGACCCGGAGATCCTCGCGGCCGCGGCCAGACACTTGGCGCGCACCGGCTCGATCACGTTCCTCGTCGGAGATGACGCCGTCACGTACACCGCCGACGGGCCGACGATCCGCGTCGACGACGGGCAGGCCACCGGCACCGGCGGCGGGCAGGCCGTCGTGCGCCTGTCCCGGCAAGCCTGGGACGACATGGTTGGGCAGGTCCGCACGGTCGTCAACCTGTTGCTCAGCGACGACCTGGCCTTCGAGCGGGGCGGATTCGACCAACTGGCCGACTGGGACCCGGTCCTGCGCTACCTGCACGCCGGCATCCCGCCCTACGACCCGGCGCGAACCGATCTCAAGGGGCGCGACCCGCTCGCCGCGTTCACGCTGGATGCACACGACGCCGAACTGGCCGCGCAGCTCGAGACGATGGGCTACCTGCACGTCACCGGCGTCTTCACCGGCGAGGAGATGGAGGCCGCCAACCGCGAGGTCGACCGCCTCGCGGCGGCCGCGCGTCCCGGGGACGACCGGTCGTGGTGGGTCACCGGCGAAGACGGCGGCAGCGTCCTGTGCCGCCTGGTGTACGCGACGCTGCGCTCGCCGGTTCTCGCGGCCCTCGAAGGCGACCCGCGGGTGCACAGGCTCGGCACTCTGCTCGACCCCGCGCTGCGCGCCGCGCCCGACCGGATGGAGGGCAGCGCGGTGCTGCTCAAGGTGCCGGGAAACACCAGCGGGCTGTCCAACATCCCCTGGCACCAGGACTGCGGGATGGGTGGGCACGCCATCATGTGTCCCACGCTCAGCGTCGGGATCCAGATCACGGGTTCGGATTCCTCGACCGGCAACCTGCAGGTCGTTCCCGGCAGTCACGGTCAGGCGATCCACTACCGGTGGCAGCAGCGGCTCCCGGGGGTACCGGTCGTGAGCATCGACACCGCCCCCGGCGACGTCACCGTCCACATCCAGGACGTGATGCATGCCTCGCCCCGGCCGACCGGTGCCGGCGGGCGGCGCACCATGTACGTCGCCCACTACCCGCCGAAGCTCTGGGATCACGTGGGGCCGGGGCAGGCCTACAACGACCTGGTGCGCAACCGCACCGAACAGGTCGCGCGGCTGCGGTAGCCCTCACGATTCGACGGGCCCCAGCCGCCGCAGTTGCGTCACGTGCCTGGGCGAAAGCTCCTCGAGGCAGGTGACACCGAGCAGCCGCATCGTGCGGAGCACCCCTTCTGCCAGGATGTGTATCGCGCGGGCCACGCCGGCCTCGCCGCCGGCCATCAGGCCGTAGAGGTAGGCCCGCCCGACCAGGGTGCACCGCGCCCCCAGCGCGATCGCCGCCACGATGTCGGCGCCGGCCATGATGCCGGTGTCCACCAGGATCTCGGTGTCCTTGCCGAATTCGCGCGCCACCGCGGGCAGCAGGTGGAAGGGCACCGGCGCGCGATCCAGTTGCCGGCCACCGTGATTGGACAACACCATGCCGTCGACGCCGCGCTCGACCACGGCACGGGCGTCGTCGAGCGTCTGGATCCCCTTGACGACGAGCTTGCCGGGCCAGCGCGCCTTGATCCAGTCCAGGTCGTCGAAGGTGAGGCTGGGGTCGAACATCGTGCTCAGGTACTCACCGACGGTGCCCGGCCAGCGATCCAGCGACGCGAACGCCAGCGGCTCGGTGGTCAACAGGTCGAACCACCAGCTCGGGTGCGGCACCGCGTCGAGCACGGTCCGCAGCGTCAGGGTCGGCGGGATCGTCATCCCGTTGCGGTTGTCGCGCAGCCGCGCGCCTGCGGCCGGGACGTCGACGGTGACCAGCAGCGTGTCGAAACCGGCGTCGGCTGCGCGCTGCACCAGCGCCATCGAGCGGTCGCGGTCGCGCCACATGTAGAGCTGAAACCACTTGCGGCCCTGCGGCACCACGGCTACCAGGTCTTCGATCGCGCAGGTGCCCAGGGTGGACAGCGAAAACGGGATCCCGGCCTCCGCCGCCGCCCGCGCGCCGGCGATCTCGCCCTCGGTGTGCATCAACCGGGTGAACCCAGTCGGGGCGATCCCGAACGGCAGGGCCACCGGCCGGCCCAGGACATTCCAGCCCGCCGTCACGGTGCTGACGTCTCGCAGGATGGTCGGGTGAAACTCGATGTCGCGAAATGCTTGTCGAGCGCGCCGGATCGACAGCTCGTCCTCGGCGGCGCCGTCGGTGTAGTCGAACGCCGCCCTGGGTGTGCGGCGTGCGGCGATGCGACGCAGGTCGTCGATGGTGTAGGCGGCGTCGAGGCGACGCCTGGTGCGGTCGAACTCGGGGCGCTTGAACCTGATCAGCGGCGCCAGGTCGCGGACCCTGGGCACCCGTCGCTTGACTGCCATGCCTACCAGTGTGCAGCCGGCGCCCGGGCATCACGCCGGACACTCCGAGCACCGCGACTACCATGCGCGTCATGGACGACGCGACCGCGCGGATCGGCGCGATGGCAAGCGAGGCGATCGACCTGCCCATCGGGGCAGTCGAGAAGACCCGGACCGAAAGCGGAGACCAGCCGTCGAGCGTGGCGGGGCAGAGCCCGCGCGAACGGGTGGAGTCGATGCTCGAGGCGGCGCTGCGGCACCCCGGCGGGTTCGGGCCGGCCCAGCCCGCGCCGCCGGACGCGACGCCCACGGCGCGGCTGATGGCCCTTCCCGGGCGCTCGGTCGCCTGACGGGGCAGTCTGACAGCCATGGAATCAGCACCCGACCCCTACGACCTCAAACGCTTCCTGAAGGCGCAGGCGCCGGTCTACCGCGCCGTCGTCGAGGAGTTGCGCGAGGGGCGCAAACGCACCCACTGGATGTGGTTCGTGTTCCCGCAACTGCGCGGCCTGGGCAGCAGCGAGACCGCGCAGCGCTACGGTATCTCCGCACTGGGGGAGGCGCGCGCCTACTTACGGCACAGCGTGCTCGGGGCGCGGCTGCGGGAGTGCACGCGATTGGTCAACCAGGCGCCAGGCCGTTCGGCCGCCGAGATCTTCGGTTCGCCCGACGACCTCAAGTTGTGTTCGTCGATGACGCTGTTCGCCGCCGCCACCGACGACAACGAGGACTTCGTCGCGTTGCTCGACAAGTACTACGACGGACGGCGAGACGCAGCGACACTGGAACGGCTGGAATCCTAGGCGCGGCTGAGGATCCGCCATCCGTGCGGCTCGACCATCACCTCGTCGACGATCTCCCGCGCCGGCGCCGACGAGCCAGCCTCCACGCGCGCACGCCCGCCGCCCAGTTCGTCAACCGCCAGGCGCAGCGGCTCGTCGTCGACGTTCAGCGCGACAAGCAAACTGTCGTCGCCGCTTCGCGTTTCGTAGACGTAGTGCAGGTTGGACAGCCGCAGCGGGCTCGTCGCCGCCGCATGCAGCCACGGGTGGCGGCGGCGCAGGCCGATCAGGAACCGGTGCAATGCCCACGCCTCGGCGCCGAAGGCATCCAACGGCATTGGGGGAGTGTCGAACTCGGGACGAACCGCGTCGTCACCCCCGAACCGCTCCTCCTTGATGCCGAGCATCCCGAACTCGTCGCCGGCGTACAGGCTGGGCACACCGCCGATCGTGAGCAGTACCACCAGCGCCTGCGCAAGATGCTCACGACGCTCGAGGCGGCTGGCGATGCGGGTGACGTCGTGGTTGCCGACGAACGTCAGCGGGGAGAAACGGGACAGGAACTCGTTGTGGCGCTGCAGCGCCCAGTCGAGCTCGAAGAAGTTGCCGTCGTTGAGGCTGCTCCAGATCGCCTTCCACAGCTCGTACTGGGTGGCCGAGTCGAACCCGGCTGCCTCGACCTGAGCGGCGTAGTCGCCGTGAATGAGTTCCCCGACGAACCAGGTGTCCGGGTAGCGCTCCCGAACCCGCGGGAGGGTCGCCGCCCAGAAGTGTTGCGGCACAGCATAGGCCGCATCGAGCCGCCAGCCGTCCGCGCCGCGGCCCAGCCAGTGGGCCATGACGTCGGCGGCGTAGTCGACGACCTCGGGGTTGTCGTGGTTGAGGGTGATGAGCCCGGGGTGGCCTTCGAACGTGTGAAACCGGCCCGGACGCCCGCGGAACCAGCGCGCCGCGGCCTCGCTGTCGGCCGCCTCGCGATACGCCGGGAAGTCCACGCCCACATGGTTGAAGACGCCGTCGAGCAGCACCCGAAGGCCGCGGCGGCGCGCCTCGGCGACGAGGTGGTCGAAGTCGGCGTCGTCGCCGAGTCGGGGGTCGATGCGGTAGTGGTCGGTGGTGTCGTAGCCGTGGGTGCGCGAGGCGAAGATCGGTCCCAGGGCGACACCGGAGGCCCCCAGTGCGATGGCGTGGTCGAACCAGCCGGTGAGCCGCCGCAACCGGTGTTCATCCGGCTGCGGCGGCTCACCTGGCGTGGGGAAGGCGCCGACGAAACCCAGCGGGTAGACCTGCCACCAGATGGCGTGGCCGACCCAGGCGGGTTCCGTCACGAAATCGCGATCAGCCGACGCCGGCCAGCGTCTCCGCGGCGATGATCGCCTGCGCCACGCCGGACACGATCGCGGCGACTTTCAACGCCTCCTGGATGGCCTCGCGGCCCATCCCCGCCTCGCGCAGCGTGTGCTCGTGGGAGGCGACGCAATCCGGGCATCCGTTGATGGTGGAGACCGCGAAGCACCACAGCTCGAAGTTCGCCTTCTCCACACCTGGATTGGCGATGATGTTCATCCGCAATCCCGCCCGCAGATCGTCGTACTTGCCCTCGAGGAAGCCGCGGCCACGGTAGAACACGTTGTTCATGCCCATGATCGAGGCCGCCCCGAGGGCCGCGTGGTACGCCTCGGCCGACAGCACGTCGGCCGCTTCGGCACCTATCTCGGCCATTACCTGGGTATTCCGGGTCGCCACGGCGCTGGCCAGCAGGGTGCCCCACAGCTGTTCCTCGTTGAGCTCCGTGCTGCGCACGATCGAGCCGAGGTTGAGCTTGAGGTCCTTGGCGTACTCGGGCAGCGCGTTCTTGAGGTTTTCAACGCTCATGTTGCCTCCTGACCAGGCTTGTGGGGCCGGAATTCAGGCCGCGATCAGGCAGATGCCTTGAGCAGCTCGGCAGCGTTGAGTGTCGGGTCGCCCTTGCGCCAGTTGCAGGCGCACAGCTCGTCGGACTGCAGCGCGTCCAGGACCCGCAGCACTTCCTCGACGTTGCGGCCCACGGATCCCGCCGTGGCCGAAACGAACTGGATCTCGTTGTTGGGGTCGACGAGGAAAGTCACCCGGTCGGCCACGCCGTCGGCGTTGAGCACTCCGGTCGCCAGGCAGAGCTCGCGCTTGATGTCCGAGAGCATCGGGAAGGGCAGCGCCTTGAGGTCCTCGTGCTGCGCGCGCCAGTTGAAATGCACGAACTCGCTGTCGATCGACACACCGAGCACCTGGGCGTCGCGGTCGGCGAATTCGTCGTTCAGCTTCCCGAACGCCGCGATCTCGGTGGGGCATACGAAGGTGAAGTCCTTGGGCCAGAAGAACACCACGCGCCACTTGCCGGGGTGGTCGTCGTTGGTGATGGTGGTGAAGTAGTCGCCGGGGTCGTTCGCGTCGACCTTGGACAGGTCGCCGGCAATCAGCGCGGTGAGCTGGTAGGTGGGGAACTGGTCGCCGATTGTCAGCAATGACATATCGCTCCTCTGGGTCGTGTCGTAGCGGGATTTCGTGGCTTCTGTTCCTATGTTGCCGCCGCGGGACTGTGAGGTAAAGGTGATTTTTCACACTATATTAATAGGTATGACCGATAAGAATTATCAGCCGACGGTCGCCGGGCTGCGTGCGTTCGTCGCGGTGGCCGAGAAGCGGCACTTCAGCAGCGCCGCGCCCGCTCTGGGCGTGAGCCAGTCGACGTTGTCGCAGGCGTTGGCGGCCCTGGAGAACGGGCTGGGCACCCAGCTGATCGAGCGGTCGACGCGGCGGGTCTTCTTGACCGCGGAGGGTGCGCAGCTGCTCCCGCACGCTCAGTCCGTGGTGCATGCGGTGGACGCGTTCACCGCCGCCGCGGCCGGCACCGCCGACCCCCTGCAGGCCAGTCTGCGGCTGGGGCTGATTCCGACGGTGGCGCCCTACGTGCTGCCGACGGTGCTGGCCGGGGTCCCCGAGCAGCTTCCCGACCTGACGTTGCGGGTGATCGAGGACCAGACCGAGCGGCTGCTGGCGGCCCTGCGCGAAGGCGCGCTGGACGCGGCGCTGATCGCGTTGCCCGCCGCCGCCGCCGGAATCACCGCAATTCCCATCTACGACGAAGACTTCGTCCTCGCGCTGCCCCCCGGGCATCCGCTGTCGGGCCGGCGACGGATCCCGACGACGGCGCTGGCGCAGCTGCCGCTGCTGTTGCTCGACGAGGGCCACTGCCTGCGCGACCAGGCGCTCGACGTCTGTCGCATGGCGGGTGTGCGGCCGGAGCTGGCGAACACGCGGGCGGCATCGCTGTCGACCGCGGTGCAGTGCGCGGCCGGCGGGCTGGGTGCGACCCTGATCCCGCGGACGGCCGTCCCGGTCGAGGCGGCGAGAAGTCGGCTGGGGCTCGCCGAGTTCGCCACGCCACGCCCGGGCAGGCGGATCGGCCTGGTGTTCCGCGCCTCCAGCGGACGCCATGAGTCCTACCGGCGGCTGGCCGGGATCATCGGCGGGCTGATCGGCGCCGAACGCCGGGTACGCCTCGTCAAAGGGGAACCCCCCGAGTAGCCGGGACGACTGTAGGTTCTGCGTATGGAGAAGGTAATCGCGATACTGATGCGTCCCGACCCGGACGACGATTGGTGCGCCCGCCAGCGGGGCCCGGTAGCCGACGAGGTGCTGGGTCTGGGCGTGGCGGGGCTGGCCGTCAACGTCCGCGACGGCGCGGTGCGTCACTCGCTGATGACGCTGACGACGCTGGACCCGCCGGTGGCCGCGGTGGTGAGCCTGTGGACCCAGCAGTGCTACGGCGACCAGGTCCAGGCGGCGCTGAGACTGCTCGCCCGCGAATGCGACCGGTTCGCCGCCTACCTGGTGACCGAGTCGGTCCCGCTGCCTTCGCCGAGCCAACTCGGTTCGCGTACAACGGGACTGGCCAACATCGCGCTGCTGCGCCGGCCCGCGCACCTGGACCAGCCAACCTGGCTGGACCGTTGGCAGGGCGACCACACGTCGGTGGCCATCCAGACCCAGTCGACGTTCGGCTACACCCAGAACTGGGTGGTGCGCGCCCTCACCGCGGGCGCCCCGGAGATCGAGGCTGTGGTCGAGGAGCTGTTCCCTGCGGAGGCGATCACCGACCTGCAGGCGTTCTTCGGCGCCGCCGACGACGACGAGCTCCAGCAACGACTGGGCCGCATGGTCGCCAGCACCAGCGCATTCGGCGCCAACGAGAACATCGACACGGTGCCGACCAGCCGCTACGTCTTCACGACACCGTTCACCGAGCCGTTCCAGGAGCGCGCATGACGACACTGCGCGACGCCGTGGCGCTGGCGGCGGGGGAGAGCGGCCTGGCGGTGGTGTCCACCGTCCGCGCCGACACCACCGTGCAGGCGTCGCTGGTCAACGTGGGCCAGTTGGCCCACCCGGCCACCGGTGAACCCGCGCTGGGTTTCGCGACGTACGGCAAGGTCAAGCTCGCGAACCTGCGGGCACGTCCGCAGCTGGCGGTCACGTTCCGCAGCGGATGGCGGTGGGCGACGGTCGAGGGCCGCGCCGAGTTGGCCGGCCCGGAGGACGCGGCGCCCTGGGCCGCCGACGACAACCGGTTGCGGCTGCTGCTGCGCGAGGTGTTCACGGCCGCGGGCGGCACCCATGACGACTGGGACGAATACGACCGCGTGATGGCCGCCGAGCGCCGCGCCGTGGTGCTGATCGCACCGACCCGCATCTACGGTAACGCCTGAACAGCAGGTATTAGGCTGCAGCGGTGATCCTGCAGATCGACGACGTCAAGCGGGTGCGGACGCTCACCCTCAACCGGCCCGAGGCGCTCAACGCCTTCAACGAGGCCCTCTACGACGCCACGGCCGAGGCGTTACTGGCCGCCGCCGACGATCCTGACGTCGCCGTCGTCCTGCTGACCGGCACGGGCCGCGGATTTTCGGCAGGCACGGATCTTGCCGAGATGCAGGCCCGCATCACCGACCCGGATTTCACCCCCGGCGAGCACGGCTTCATCGGGCTGATCGACGCGCTCAGCGCGTTCCCCAAGCCCCTCATCTGTGCCGTCAACGGGGTCGGGGTGGGCATCGGCGCGACGATCCTGGGCTACGCCGATCTGGTGTTCATGTCGTCGACCGCCCGGTTGAAGTGTCCGTTCACCAGTCTGGGCGTGGCGCCCGAGGCGGCCTCGTCCTACCTGCTGCCGCAGTTGGTCGGCAGGCAGAACGCCGCCTGGCTGTTGATGTCCTCGGAATGGATCGACGCCGCGGAGGCGCTGCGGATGGGCATGGCGTGGCGGGTCTGTGAGCCGGAGCAGCTGCTGCCCGAGGCGCACCGTCACGCTGAAATCCTTGCCTCCCGGCCGATTTCGAGCCTGATGGCCGTCAAGCACACGATGGTCGAGCCGGTGCGGCCGGGGATTGCGGCGGCCAGGGCGAGGGAGAACGCCCATTTCGCCGCGATGATGGGGGCGCAGGCCAACGCTGCGGCGCTGGCGGAATTCAACAAGGGCCGCTAATGCGATGCGGCGGGCTGCAGTTCGGCTTCCCGGCTGCCTTCCCGATTGGCTGACGCGGCGATGATTGCCCGCAGCGTGCGCCTGCAACGCCCGCAGTCGGCACCGGCGCCGCAGGCGGCGGCGACCTCTTTGGAAGTCGCCGCCCCGCGCGCGACGCACTCGGACACAGTGTGGGTGGTGGCCCCGACGCACAGGCATACGTACATCAGCACACCCTCCACACGCCGGCACCGTTCCCTTGGGGAACGGGTTCCAACACTGGCTCGGGCGACCGCGATTCGGCCTCGAACACGGCGTCCCGCGTCACCGGGGGCCGGGGCGAAGATGCCGGGCGAATAGGTCGCATATTAGCGGAGTCTAACCTAAGTTGATGAGCGGAGTCTAACCTAAGCCGCGTGTTAGGTGGGTCACTCCCGGCCACCGCCGCCACACACTGAGCGCAGCCATGCCTTCCTGGAAGATTGATCTGCGGCATGGCACAGTTCGACTACAGGCGGCATCGGGAGGCTACAGCCCAGCCTTCCGTGCCCCGGTCAGAAGATGTCGGCTTTCACACACCCTAAGGAGTGATCGTGCAAGGTGATCCGGACGTTTTGCGACTGCTCAACGAGCAGTTGAGCAGCGAGCTCACCGCCATCAACCAGTACTTCCTGCATTCCAAGATGCAGGACAACTGGGGATTGACCGAGGTGGCGAAACACACCCGGGAGGAATCGTTCGACGAGATGCGGCACGCGGAGGCGATCACCGACCGCATCCTGCTCCTCGACGGCCTGCCCAATTACCAGCGACTCTTCTCGCTGCGCATCGGGCAGACGCTGCGTGAGCAGTTCGAGGCCGACCTGGCGATCGAACACGAGGTGCTGGACCGCCTCAAGCCCGGCATCATCATGTGCCGCGAGAAGCAGGACACCACCACCGCCAACCTGTTCGAGCAGATCGTGGCCGACGAGGAACTGCACGTCGACTATCTGGAGACACAGCTCGAGTTGATGGGCAAGCTCGGCGAGGAGCTGTACCTGGCGCAGTGCGTGTCCCGCCCGCCGGGCTCGCAATAAGCGGGGGCTGAACGCGGGCCTCCGGGGTCCGGTCGGGCACGCGCTTGACCAGCCTGCCGGGCCCCCCGAGGGCGCTGCTGCCCGGCACTAGAACGTGTTCCAGAAACGGCCCGCGCGAGCGTAGGATCCTGCCATGAGCCGAATCGGAACGTTCGCCGACGACGACATAGCCGGCTGGTTCACCACGTCTCCAGACCTCGGTGGCGCCCTCGGCGGATTCAGCCAGGCGGTCTACACCAAAAACCGGCTGCCGCTGCGCACCCGGGAGCTCGCCCGCGCGGTGATCGCCCACAACAACGAGTGCATCGTCTGCGTCAACACCCGCGACGCCGACGGCCCGGCGGCCGGGGTCGACGAGGAGCTCTACGAGCATGCCCCGGAGTGGCGCACATGGCCCGGCTACAGCGAACAGGAGCGGCTGGCGGCCGAATTCGCGCACCGGTTCGCCACCGAGCACACGGCACTGCGCGACGACGAGGACTTCTGGAGCCGCTGCTCCGAGCACTTCTCCGACGAGTTGCTCGCCGATCTGGCAATCTCGTGCGCGCTGTGGGTCGGCATGGGCCGGGTGTTGCGCACCCTGGACATCGGCCAGGCCTGCACGCTGACGTTGCCCAGCCGCGCGTAGGCGCCGGCAGCCGGGCCGCCGCGCCGCCCGCGCCCGTCGCGACACATAACCCACTGTGCCGACACGCCGCGGCTCGTCGCAGTGGGTTATGTCTCGTGAGGCACGGATCCCGACATCGCGGGGCCACCGGCGGGCGGCACCCCGCTGGACGCGTTTATCGACCGATTCGTCGCCGAGTTGCTCGACCGCCATAACTGATTGTTCGCTCCGGGCTGCACAATGACTGCCATGACCGCCACCCCGCTTGCCGCCGCGGCGATCGCCCAGCTCGACGCCCAGGGTGTCGACACCGTCATCGGGACCGTCGTCAACCCGGCGGGGCTCACCATGGCCAAGACGGTGCCCCTCCGGCGCACCGACACCTTCGCCGAGGCCGGACTGGGCGCCAGTCCCTCGTGGCACGTCTTCGCGATCGACCAGACCGGCATCGCCTTCACCGACGGCATCGGCGTCATCGGCGATCAGCGCCTGCGCATCGACCTGTCGGCGCTGCGCATCGTCGGCGACGGGCTGGCCTGGGCGCCCGCCGCGTTCTACGGGCAAGACGGCACGCCCGTGCCCGCGTGTGCCCGCGGCACGCTCGGCCGCATCGAGGCCGCGCTGACCGAGGCCGGCATCGAGGCGCAGATCGGCCACGAGATCGAATTCCTGCTGGTCGATCCCGGTGGCGGTCGGCTGCCGGCGGCGCTGTGGGCCCAGTACGGCCTTGCCGGCGTCCTCGAGTACGAGGCGTTCATCCGCGACGTCAACTCCTCGGCCACGGCCGCCGGGATCGCGATCGAGCAGTCCCACCCCGAATACGGGGCCAACCAGTTCGAGGTCTCGCTGGCGCCGCATTCGCCGGTGGCCGCCGCCGACCAGCTGGTGCTGATGCGGTTGATCATCGGCCGCGCGGCCCGCCGGCACGGGCTGCGCATCAGCCTCTCGCCGACGCCCTTTGCAGACAGCGTCGGATCTGGTGCCCACCAACATTTTTCACTCCGAATGCCGCAGGGTCCGTTGTTCTCTGACGGACCGGGCGCCGAGGGGATGACGGCGGCCGGGGAGAGCGCGGTGGCGGGGGTGGTGCGCGGACTGCGCGAGGCGCAGGGTGTGTTGTGCGGGTCGATCGTGTCCGGTCTGCGGCTACGGCCTGGCAACTGGTCCGGCGCCTACACGTGC
Source organism: Mycobacterium sp. TH-M116 (assembly GCF_057473685.1). Classification (NCBI taxonomy): domain Bacteria; kingdom Bacillati; phylum Actinomycetota; class Actinomycetes; order Mycobacteriales; family Mycobacteriaceae; genus Mycobacterium; species Mycobacterium sp. TH-M116. The sequence goes on from NZ_JBYCLC010000012.1 coordinate 26,412, forward strand.
TGGGGAACGGAGAACCGCGAGGCCGCGGTGCGATTCGTCAAGGCAGGACCCGGCGCGGTGTACGGGGGCAACGTAGAGGTGAAGATCATCGACCCGTCGGCGAACCCCTACCTGGCCTCCGCGGCGATCCTGGGCCTGGCGCTCGACGGGATCAAGAACCAGGCGGCGTTGCCGGCGCAGGTCACCGTCGATCCGGCGACACTCTCCGACCGCGACCGCGACGGAATTGCCGGGCTCGCCACCGATCAAGCTGAAGTAATTGCCGCGCTGGACAATTCGGCGCTGATACGGGGAATCCTGGGTGACGCGGCCGTGGACGCCGTCGTCGCGGTGCGCCGCCTGGAACATCAGCGCTACGGCGACCTCGGCGCCGAGCAACTCGCCGACAAGTTCCGGATGGCCTGGAGCCTGTGACCGAGCTGGCACGGCACATCGACGACGTGAGCTTGATCGACCACCACGTCCACGGGTGCTGGTTGACGGCGGGGGACCGGGCGCGGTTCGAGAATGCGCTGAACGAGGCCAACACCGAGCCGCTCACCGCGTTCGATTCCGGGTTCGACTCCCAATTGGGCTTCGCGGTGCGCGCCCACTGCGCACCCGTCCTGGGCCTGCCCAGACACGCCACAGCGGAAGAGTATTGGGAACGTCGCAGCCGCCATCGCGAGATCGAACTGGCCCGGCTGTTCCTGTCGTCCGCGGGGGTAGGCGACTGGCTGGTGGACACCGGGGTCGGCGGCGAGATCGCCGATGTCGCGAAACTAGAAGCGTTGTCGGGCAGCCGCGCCCGCGAGATCGTCCGCCTCGAGGAGGTGGCCGAGCAGGCCGCGCAGGCCCCCGGCGATTACGCGGCGGCGTTCGGGGAGATCCTGCACCGGCGCGCGGCCTCGGCGGTCGGCACCAAGTCGATCCTGGCCTACCGAGGCGGGTTCGACGGTGACCTGACCGAGCCGTCGGCCGCAGAAGTCGCCCGCGCGGCGAGCCGTTGGCGCGACCGGGGCGGGGAGCCGTTGCGCGACCGCGTGCTGCTGCGCTTCGGGCTGCACCAGGGGTTGCGCCTCGGCCTGCCGCTGCAACTGCACGTCGGCTTCGGCGACCGGGACTGTGATCTGCACAAGGCCAACCCGCTTCTGCTCCTGGACTTTCTGCGGCAGAGCGGCGACACCCCGATTGTGCTGCTGCACTGCTACCCTTACGAGCGCGAGGCCGGCTACCTGGCGCAGGCGTTCACCAACGTCTATCTCGACGGCGGCCTGAGCATCAACCATCTGGGAGCGCGGGGGCCGGCATTCATCGCCCGGTTGCTGGAGATGGCGCCTTTCCGCAAAGTCCTGTACTCCTCGGACGGGTTCGGTCCGGCGGAGCTGCACTTCCTCGGTGCACGCTTGTGGCGCAACGGTATTCACCGGGTGCTGCGCGGCTTTGTCGACGGCGGCGACTGGAGCGAGGCCGACGCGCTGCGGGTGGTCGATCTGATCGCACGCGCCAACGCCACGCGCGTCTATCGTTTGGCCGCGAGCTGAGCTCGCGTTGGTCGAGGCGCGGCGCCGCGGCACCTGTGTTCAGGCGCGGCGTTCAGCGGCGGTGATGCCGCCTTTGAGCAGTTCGTCGATGACCTTCTTGAACACCGGTAGCATCAGCCGGTCGACACCGGGAATCTTCAGTGTTGACCGAAGATGCCAGCTGACCTCGGTCCCCGTCCCTGCTTCACGCAGCTGGACCGTTCCGATGTGATCCCGGGTCGGTGCGCCCGAGAGCATCTTGTACGAGTAGCGGATGGGTCGCTCGTACTCGATGATCTCCTCGACGAACGGGGGTCCGATCACCACCAGACGTCTGATCGCGCCGACACCGTTGGGTGCGGGGGTTCCCTCACGATCGAGGGTGCTGCGCCGGCATGCCCACAGGTAGTCCGCGATGCCGCGGTGATCGGTCAGGGCGTCGAACACCGTCTCGATCGGCGCCGTCGATGTTCGGGTGAGCGTGAACTCGATCATCCGCGCACCAGAGTGCCGATACGCTCCACCGATATCCGGTTGTCCGCCGTCATGATTCGTCCCCTTTCGACACAGAAGAACATAGCCCCACGGCGTGCGGCGCATCGAAGCCGGATACCTCACAATCCCGGGCTGAAATCACTCGCAGGCCACACCGTCGCCATCGCGGTCGAGCCCGGGTCGATATCCGGGCTGTCCGGCATGGATCGGGGCCGCGCCGGCGGCTCGTGCCGCCTTACAGTTCGGGTAGTACACCGACGGGCCGTTATCGGGTTCCGGCGCCGGAGGGGTCGTCATCGCCGCCGGCGGCGGTTCGGGAACTGCATCCGGTGCCCCACAACTCGTCAGTATTCGAGCGATCGCATCGTGTTCGGCCTGCGTCACCCACAGCCCGTAGGCGGTCTTCACGCCGACAATGCGGGTCACATACGTACAGCGGTAGGACTTGTTGGGCGGCAACCACGTTGCAGCGTCGCCGGCGCCCTTCTGTTCGTTCATCGACCGGGTCGTGGCCTGCAGATTGATCGGGTCGTTGGCGAAGTTGCGCCGCTTGGCGTCATCCCACTGCTGCGCACCCTTTTGCCATGCGTCCAACAACGCGACCACGTGGTCGATCGGGACCAGCGACGACGTGCCCCGACCGCGGTGGAAATCGACCGTGACGCCGCTGTACGGGTCGTGCAACACACCAGAAATCACGGTGCAGTCGCCACTGCGGACGATGTCGGCGAGGTCACGGGCGAGGATGTCGTCGCGGGTGTCACAGCCGTTGTGTCCGTCGGTCACCGTCACGTCGTCAGTCCAGGCATCGCCGAACAGGGCACGGTCGTATCCGGTTTTCGGCGCGCGGCCCTTGATCGCCAAGGTGGCCAGTTCCCCCGCCGCTGTCGCGGCGTCCGCCAACTGTTCCGGCGCCGCCGGGACGAAAGACAACGGCGCACCAGG
>NZ_JBYCLC010000013.1:0-2998 GCF_057473685.1 Mycobacterium sp. TH-M116
CTAGCGTTGGGAGTCGATCCGAACCCGCGCCTACGGAAGCCTTTGGGACCCCGTCAGCGGGTTTTTGCGCAGACCAGTGACGATTTTTTTGCGCAGCATGATGTCTCCTCCGAGCTGGGCGGCAAGACGTTGGACCTCGCCTTCATCGACGGCATGCACCACATGGAGTTTGCCCTGCGGGATTTCATCAACGTGGAAAAGTACTGCTCTCCGGACTCCGTCATTCTGATCCACGACGTATACCCCATTGATGCGATGAGCGCCGCCCGTGAACGGGCTTCGTGGTTCTGGAGCGGGGATATCTGGCGCCTGATTTTGATCTTGAAAAAGTACCGGCCCGATCTGTCGGTCAACGTGATCGCGGCCCAACCGACAGGGCTCGCGATCGTGCAAAACCTGGACCCGCATTCCGGCGTCCTCGCAGAGCGTCAGCACGAGATCATTGATGAATTCCTGGCGCTGCACATCTCGGCGCTCGACGGACGGAAAGACGAGATGCTCAACCGATTTCCGAACGACTGGGCATCAATCGCTCGGCTCATCGACACGCACGGACGTGCTTAAACCTCACTGGCCCAACGGATTATCGGTTCAACTGGGCTGACGAAGCCGAAGTCCGGCAGCGCCATACATGGCGTCGATGACGGACATGTTCTCGACCGCTTCGTCCGGCGACGTCTTCACCGTCTCACCGCGCAGTACAGCCGCGGCGAAAGCATCGAGCTGATACGCGTAGGTGGAGCGCCCTGCCGTGAAGTTCTCCACTCGCTTACCCCGGCCTGACCGGACCGAAAACCGCTGGAAGGGTATCAGCGGATGCAGCCGCAACTCGCCACGGTCGCCCACCGCCCTTACCGTCAATCGCGGTAAATCGGTCGACCACATCGAGCAGTGAATCCGTCCGGTGCTTCCGCCGGCAAACCGCAATTCGGCCGTCATGACCCTGTCCACCTGCGGACCACGCAGTTTCGCCTGTGCCGAAACAACTTCCGGAGTCGAACCGCCAAACCTGCGCACCATGTCGACCGCATAACAACCGAGGTCCATCAGCGCGCCACCACCCATCGAATAGTTGTAGCGGTTGTGCGACGCCTGAGGCATCCAAAAACACCACTGCGCCTCCACCCGCTCAAGCTCGCCCAACTCCCCCGAGGCAAGGATCTCGTCAACGCGCACAGCGCAGGGATGGTAGCGATAATGGAAAGCCTCCATCACCACCCGGCCCGACTTGGCGGCCACCGCGGCGACCTCGCGGGCTTCCGCGGCATTGGCGGTGAGCGGCTTTTCGCACAGCACGTGCTTACCGGCGTCCAGCGCAGCGCGAGTCCACTTGCCGTGCAGGCTGATTGGGAGCGGGTTGTAGACCGCATCCACGTCCGGATCGGCGAGCAGCGCCTCGTAACTGTCGTGCACACGGCCGATGCCGTGTTTGGCGGCAAAGGCCTGAGCACGGGACACATCGCGCGCCGCCACTGCGGCCACCACCACTTCGCTGTTTGCCTGAGCGGGTTTGATGAGCGCAGCCGATGCAATACGCGCCGCTCCCAAAACGCCGATCCGCACCGAGGCGTTGTCAGACACGCACGGGATGCTAGCAGTTGCCCCCCACGGTCAGTCCGGGCGATGCGAGATAATGATAGTTGAACTGTCTTATGACAAAACGGACATCCGCGGATTGCTCAATCGGCGAATGCGCAGCCCGGTGCGAATCGCGCCGACGTACACTCTGGCAATGGTTGCCGCTGAGACCCTGCGCCGCATGGGAACCCGGCTTCGCGCGTTCGCGACTTCACGCAAAGCGAACCCAGTCCCCCGGGTGATGGCGATCTCGAACGTGGGTAGTTTCGGCGGAGGAGGCGCGCTCGATTTTCGTGACACGGTCGTGGCGATCCGGGAAAAGCGGCCCGACCTGGAGGTGGTCGCGGTCTGCCCCTGGAAGGGAAACCTGGGGGTAGAGTGCGCTCGGCACGGTATCGCAACCAAAGCCACTTTCCTACCGGGCTGGGCTTTCCTCGAACGGCTGCGCGCGCCACGTATCGAGGCGTTGATCGGCACGGTCCCCTACCTTGTGCTTTTCCTGGCAGGGATCGTACGCGCGGTGTTGCTCCTTGTTCGGCTGCGTCCGACGCTGGTGCTCACCAACACCATGACCATTCCTGCCCACGCGATCGCTGCCAAACTGCTCGGCATCCCGCACTACTGGATGATCCGCGAGTTCGGAAGAGACGACCATCGGCTGTGGTTCCTGTTCGGCTACCACAGGACCATCCGCCTGATCGGCAAGCTGTCGGAATCGGCGATCTGCAATTCACACGCCGTCCAGAATGCCCTTCTCGCGGTAGATCCGACGATGACGACGCACGTGGTCTACCCGGTTGTCGACACGCCCCTTGCCGCGCCGCCGCTGCGGCATCCCGGCGAGCCCCTGCGCGTGGTGCTGGTCGGTTACTTCTCCCAAGCCAAGGGACAACGCCTGGCAGTCGAGGCTGTTGCGCTGGCCCGGAAAGCCGGCGTCGACATCGAGCTGACGTTGGTGGGTAAAGGCAGCAAAAAGCCGCTTCGCAATCTTGCCCGACGCCTGGGCGTCGAGGACCTGGTGCACATCGACGGACCCACCCGCGACGTCGGACGCTACTGGTCGGCCGCCCACGTCGGCCTGATGTGCAGCCACTGCGAGGCGTTCGGCCGCGTCACCGTGGAGGCCATGAGAGCCGGGCTGCCCGTGTGCGGCACCGACACCGGCGGCACCCCCGAGATCATCAACCCCGGAGTCAACGGACTCCTCAGCCCAGCCGGCGACGCTCACGCACTCGCAGCCAACCTGATGACGCTCGAATCGGACGAGGATCTAAGGCGCAGCCTCGCCTTCGGCGCGGCGCACACAGCACAACGCTTCCAACGCGACCGTCACGACGACGAACTCACCACTGTCCTCGGCCTGCGTTGTCGACGTGAGCACCCCTGCTCGCGTGTGGATTGACGGGCCGGCCGGTCACAG
>NZ_JBYCLC010000014.1:0-12701 GCF_057473685.1 Mycobacterium sp. TH-M116
GCGACCGCATCGCGGCCAGGGATCGCCGCAACCCGGCCTGATAGCGGCGCCGGGCGCCGTCGATCAGGCGCTCGCGGATCCCGCCGCGCACCAGTTCGGGCGCCAGCGCGTCCAGCGCCAGCCGGTACCGCGCACCGAGCACCTCGGCGTCGCGGGCGCCGCCCAGCACGTTGCCGAGCTCCCGCAGCTCGTCGAGAATCCACGCGTCGGCGGACGACGCGAACTCCGGCGACTCACCGAGGAGGCTGCGGATCTTGCGGATGGTCACCCGCATCTGGTGCACGGCGTCGTCGGCGTCGGCGCGGACGGCCCGATCCCACACCAGCAGCGCGCCGACCTGCTCGGCCACCGCGCGGAGGACGGGGTCGGCGGGCAGCCGGGTGTCGTTGGGCTGCACGGTCGGGCCGAGCACCCGGGCCAGCTTGGAGGCGTGGCCCGCGGGTGCGGCGCCGGCGTCGAGCAGTCGATTGCCCAGCCGGGTCAGCAGCTCGGCGTCGGGGGCCCGGCTCGTCGTGACGAGTTCGAGTTCCCATTCGCGCCACTCTTGTTCGGCGGGCTGCGCGGCAGGTGCGGCGCCGATCGACCACGCGGTGACGTGATCGTTGCTGAACTCCGCGAGTGGTGCGCCGTCGGCGCCGTAGAGCACTTGGGTCTCGCGTTCGGTGGAGATGCGCGCGACCGGTTCGAGGGGGTGGTCGCGCACGATGGCCAGCACGATGTCGAGCAACTCACCCGGCACGGCTTCCCTTCCGGCCTCACCGTTCGGGGACTCCAGTGGCACGCGGACCTCGGTGCGGGCGTCGGGCCCGGTCGGCAACTTCAGGTGCCAGCCCGCGTCGGAACCCCCGGTGCGGCGCCGCAGGGTGATCTTGTTGCGCGCCAGTCCCTGGGCAGGGGTGTCGAAGTAGGTGGCGTCCAGCGACTGAGTCGGCGACTTCTCGACGCGCGCCACGGCGGCGATCCCGTCGAAGGAGGGCGACACCGCCGAGTCGGCGACGTCGAACTTGCGCTCCACCTCCAGGTAACGCGAGGCTTTGGGCGCTTGTGCAGGCATCTCGGCTCCGTGGCGGGCGTGGCGGCGCCATCGGGTATGGCGTGGACGGTGCTGAATTTACACGCAGCCGACGGGGTGATAGCCGCGAATCCTGGCCGCGAGCCTCCCGCGCGCGGCTACGGGCGCAGGTGCGACACCAGACCGTAAAACCGGTGGATCGTCTGGATCTCGTTGTCCTGGAAGGGCCTGCCGTCCGGGCCCGGCAGGTGGTGGAACCATACTCTGGGGATCGCTCGGCACGGGCCGTCGCAGCTACGGTCGGGGACATCGGCCGGGTAGGCGACCAGTCTCCGCAGAAGTTCTTCTTGGCTCCCCTGCCACGGTGCGACGCCCGCGAAGGTTGCTCAGAAGCTGTGTTGATCGCCGGGGAAGATCCCCTCGGCCACCTCGTGCGCGTACTGCATTGCTGCACGTCGCAACTCGGCCCCGACGTCGCCGAAGCGTTTGACGAACCGTGCGGTCTTGCCGCCGCTCAGCCCGGCCATGTCCTGCCAGACCAGGACTTGGCCGTCGCAGTTGGGGCCGGCCCCGATCCCGATCGTCGGGATGGTCAGCTTGCCGGTGATCTGGGTGGCCAGTTCCGCGGGCACCATCTCCATCACCACCGAGAACGCGCCCGCCTCGGCGACGGCGATGGCGTCAGCGACGGTCTGTTCGGCGGCGTCCCCGCGGCCCTGCACCCGGAATCCGCCGAGGCTGTTGACGCTTTGCGGCGTGAAGCCGATGTGCGCCATCACCGGGATGCCCGCCGCGGTCAGGCACGCGATCTGTTCGGCGACCCGCTCGCCGCCCTCCAGTTTGACGGCGTGCGCACCGCCCTCCTTCATGAAGCGGGTGGCCGAGGCCAGCGCCGCGGCCGGCCCCGCCTCGTAGCTCCCGAACGGCAGGTCGGCGACCACCAGGGCGTGCTGGGCTCCCCGGGCCACGCCCCTCACCAGCGGGATCAGCTCGTCGATCGAGACAGGCACGGTGGTGTCGTATCCGTACACCACGTTCGCGGCCGAGTCGCCGACCAGCAACACCGGGATGCCGGCCTCGTCGAAAACCCGGGCGGTCGAGTAGTCGTAGACCGTGAGCATGGCCCACTTGTGGCCTTCGGCCTTCATCTTCTGCAGGTGGTGGGTGCGGATCTTGGCCAGCGGCCGGGCCGGCCCGGAAGGGGTTGCGCCATAGACGTTCTGTTCAGACATCGCTGTCCCTAGTGGTGGTCGGGTCGATCCTCGTGGCCCCAGTCGTTCGTGGCACTGGATAGTGCCTCGTGGCAACTGCGGTCCCCGGGTTCGTCTGACCTCGCACATTCTGCCACTTCTTGCGCGCAGTCGCACCGCCGTGCCGGTGTGAGGCTCACCATGTTGCGTCCCCGCGGGATCGCCGACCGGCTGGCGTCGCTGACCGGCACCGTGTCCTGTCTCTGGCAGCATGGGTGGGCATGAGCATGCCTCGCCGCGAAAAGATCGCGCGCACGTTGCTGATCTGGACGACGATCGCCGCCGTGGCGCTTCTTCTCGCCGGCTGCCTGCGCGTCGTGGGCGGACGCGCCGTATTGGCGGGACCGAAGCTGGGCCAGGCGGTGGAGTGGACACCGTGCCGCACGGTGGGCGGGCCGGTCAAACTCCCCGGCGGCGCGCTGTGCGGCAGGCTGGCGGTGCCGGTCGACTACGACCATCTCGGCGGCGACGTCGCGACGCTGGCCATGATTCGCTTCCCCGCGACGGGGGACAAGATCGGTTCGCTGGTGATCAACCCCGGCGGCCCCGGCGAGTCCGGCATCGAAGCCGCGCTGGGCGTGGTCCAGTCGCTGCCCAAACGGGTACGCCAGCGGTTCGACCTGGTCGGGTTCGACCCGCGCGGGGTGGGATCCTCGCGTCCGGCCGTCTGGTGCAACTCCGACGCCGACAACGACCGACTGCGCACCGAGCCGGATGTCGACTACACACCGGCCGGCGTGGCCCGTATCCAGGACGAGACCAAACAATTCGTCGGTCGCTGCGTCGACAAGATGGGCCTGAATTTCCTGGCGAACGTCGGGACCGTCAACGTCGCCAGGGACCTGGACGCCATCCGCGCGGCGCTGGGCGACGACAAGCTGACCTACCTCGGTTACTCCTACGGCACCCGGATCGGCTCGGCGTACGCCGAGGCTTATCCGGAGAACGTGCGGGCGATGATCCTCGACGGCGCCGTCGACCCCAACGCCGACCCCATCGAGGCGGACCTGCGCCAGGCCAAGGGGTTTCAGGACGCGTTCAACGACTACGCCGCCGACTGCGCGAAGAAGCCGACCTGCCCGCTGGGCACGGACCCCGCCAAGGCCGTCGAGGTCTACCACAGCCTGGTCGATCCGCTGGTCGACCCGAACGACCCGATGATCGGCAGGCCCGCGCACACCAAGGACCCGCGGGGGTTGAGTTACAGCGACGCCATCGTGGGAACGATCATGGCGCTGTACTCGCCGACGCTGTGGCATCACCTGACCGAAGGCCTGACCGAGCTCAAGAGCGACCGCGGCGACACCCTGCTCGCGCTGGCCGACATGTACATGCGGCGCGACTCGCGCGGTCACTACACCAATGCCACCGATGCGCGAGTGGCGATCAACTGCGTCGACCAGCCCCCGATCAAGAACCGGGCCGAGGTCATCGAGGAGGACCGTCGCGCGCGCGAGATCGCCCCCTTCATGAGCTACGGAAAGTTCACGGGAGACGCCCCGCTGGGCACGTGCGCGTTCTGGCCGGTACCCCCCACCAGCACACCCCACACCATCTCGGTGCCCAACCTGGCCCCCACCGTGGTGGTGTCGACCACCCACGACCCGGCGACGCCCTACAAGGCCGGCGTCGATCTGGCGAAGGAGTTGCGCAGCTCGCTGCTCACCTTCGACGGGACCCAGCACACCGTCGTCTTCCAGGGCGACAGCTGCATCGACAATTACGTGACGGCATACCTCATCGGCGGGGACACGCCCCCGCGCGGCGCGAAGTGCTGAATCCCGCGCCGAATGTGAACTGGCGGCGACGTTTTGACTGATTTTTCGACCTGAGTTCACACTCGGCGCGGGGGATGGCGAGACCAAGGGATAGCGAGACCAAGGCGTGATCCTTTCGAGCTGCCACGGGTATCCGCGGCTGCGACGATAACTGCCATGTCGCGCCTGAGATCATGGAGCTCGGCGCTGCTCTCGTTCGGACTCCTGCTCGGGTCGCAGTCCTCGGTCCTGCCGCTCGCCGGTGCTGTGCCGGAGCCCGGCGCCGGCCAGAACCCGAGTCCCGCGCCGCAGAACTGGGGCAGCTGCAACCTGTTTCTCAACGGCACCAGCGACGTTCCGGCCGGAGCGCGATGCGCTACCGTCGCGGTCCCCGTCGACTACCGCGACCCCGGGGGGGCGCAAGCCAAGCTGGCGGTGATCCGCGTGCCCGCCAGCGGCCAGCGGATCGGATCGCTACTGGTCAATCCCGGCGGGCCCGGGGCTTCGGCGGTGGACATGGTGGCCGCGATGGCCTCGGACCTGGAAGACACCGACATCGCGCGCCACTTCGACCTGGTGGGCTTCGACCCGCGGGGCGTGGGCCATTCGACTCCGGCGCTGCGATGCCGGACCGACGCCGAGTTCGACGCGTTCCGGCGCGAACCGATGGTCGATTACAGCCCGGCCGGTGTCGCCCACATCGAGCAGATCGAACAGCAGCTGGCCCAGCAGTGCGCGAACCGCATGGGCACGGCGTTCCTGGCCAACGTCGGCACGGTCTCGGCTGCGCGCGACATGGACATGGTCCGTCAGGCGCTGGGCGACAACCAGATCAACTACCTCGGCTACAGCTACGGCACCGAATTGGGCACCACCTACCTCGAAGCATTCCCGGAGCGTGTGCGCGCGATGGTGCTCGACGGGGCCATCGACCCGACCGTCGGGCCGATCCAGGAAAACATCAGCCAAATGGCCGGATTCCAAACCGCTTTCAACGACTATGCCCTGAACTGCGCCCGCTCGCCGTCCTGTCCGCTGGGGACCGACCCGACCCAGTTCGTGAATCGCTACCACGCGCTGGTCGACCCGCTGGTGTTCAAGCCGGGCCGCACCGCGGACCCGCGCGGTCTCAGCTACGCCGACGCGACCACGGGAACCATCAACGCGCTGTACACCCCGGCCCACTGGAAGTATCTGACCAGCGGCCTGCGCGGGTTGCAGAACGGCAGCGACGCCGGTGATCTGCTGTTGCTGGCCGACGACTACGAGGGCCGCGACCGCAGCGGGCATTACGGTAACGACCAAGACGCGTTCAACGGGATTCGCTGCGTGGATTCGCCCACGCCGGCGGACTCGGCGAGCTGGGTTGCCGCCGATCAGCAGATCCGACGTGCGGCCCCCTTCCTGAGTTACGGGCCCTTCACCGGGACCGCCCCCCGCGATCTGTGCGCGCTGTGGCCGGTGCCGGCCACGTCGGCCCCGCACACCGTGGCGGCCGTCGCGCCGGGCAAGGCCGTCGTGGTGTCAACGACGCACGACCCGGCGACTCCCTACCAGGCCGGGGTCAGCCTTGCCCATCAGCTGGGGGCACCGCTGATCACCTACGACGGCACCCAGCACACCGCGGTCTTCAATGGGGACCAGTGTGTGGACACCGCGGTGGTGCGTTATCTGCTCGGGGCGGCTCTGCCGCCGGCCTCGCTGGAGTGTCGCCCGTAGGCCCGTCCCGGCCGGCATGTCTGCACTTCGCAACGTTTCTGAGCGGGCATGGATCAACAGCGGTAACACAGAATTAACAGGGGTTGCATACTGTGCCAGATATGGATCGGCAGAAGGAATTCGTCCTGCGCACGCTCGAGGAGCGCGACATCCGTTTCGTGCGGCTCTGGTTCACCGACGTGCTCGGTTTACTCAAATCGGTCGCCATCGCCCCGGCGGAACTGGAAGGCGCCTTCGAGGAGGGCATCGGCTTCGACGGATCCTCGATCGAGGGGTTCGCGCGGGTGTCGGAATCCGACACCGTGGCAATCCCGGACCCCTCGACATTCCAGGTGCTGCCCTGGGCCACCCCGGCCGGCCACCACCACTCGGCGCGGATGTTCTGCGACATCACCATGCCGGACGGGTCGCAGTCGTGGGCGGACCCGCGGCACGTGCTGCGCCGTCAGCTGCAGAAGGCCAACGACCTCGGCTTCTCCTGCTACGTGCATCCAGAGATCGAGTTCTTCTTGCTCAAGCCCGGATCCAATGACGGGTCGGTGCCCGTTCCCGTCGACAGCGCCGGCTATTTCGACCAGGCGGTCCACGACTCGGCCTCGAACTTCCGTCGGCACGCGATCGAGGCGCTGGAATTCATGGGCATCTCGGTGGAGTTCAGTCACCACGAAGGCGCGCCGGGCCAGCAGGAGATCGACCTGCGCTTCGCCGACGCGCTGTCGATGGCCGACAACGTGATGACGTTCCGCTACGTCATCAAGGAGGTGGCGATCGAGAACGGCGCGCGGGCGACGTTCATGCCCAAGCCTTTCGAGGAGCACCCCGGCTCGGCCATGCACACCCACATGAGCCTGTTCGAGGGCGACGTCAACGCGTTCCACAGCACCGAAGATCCCCTGCAGCTCTCGGATGTCGGCAAGTCGTTCATCGCCGGCATCCTCGAGCACGCATCGGAGTTCAGCGCGGTCACCAATCAGTGGGTCAACTCCTACAAGCGGCTGGTGGTGGGCGGCGAGGCGCCGACCACCGCGTCGTGGGGGGCGGCCAACCGGTCCGCCCTGGTGCGGGTGCCGATGTACACGCCGCACAAGACGTCCTCGCGGCGGATCGAGGTGCGCAGCCCGGACCCGGCGTGCAACCCGTATCTGGCTTTTGCGGTGCTGCTGGCCGCCGGGTTGCGCGGGGTGGAGAAGGGTTACGTCCTGGGGCCGCAGGCCGAGGACAACGTGTGGGACCTGACGCCCGAGGAACGTCGTACGATGGGCTACCGCGAGCTGCCCACCAGCCTCGACAGCGCGCTGCGGTGCATGGAGTCCTCCGAGCTCGTCGCGGAGACCCTCGGGGAGCATGTCTTCGATTTCTTCCTGCGCAACAAGCGCACCGAGTGGGCCAACTACCGCAGCCGGGTCACGCCCTACGAGCTGAGCACGTACTTGTCTCTGTAGCGCAGTGCGCCTGAGCAGCGCGCGGGTTGCGCTACGGTCGTGATCGTGACCAAACCCGTGACGCATCGCCCCAAGCTGCCCAGCGTGGGCCGGCTCGGGCTGGTCGATCCGCGCGCCGGTGAGCGGCTGGCGCAGCTGGGTTGGTGCGACCGTGACGACCAGGCCTCGGTCGACCTGCTCTGGGCGTTGTCGCGCTCGCCGGACCCCGATGCCGCGCTGCGCGCCCTGGCGCGCCTGGCGGAGAACCCCGACACCGGGTGGGAGGAGTTGAGCGCCGCGCTGCTGAGCGAACGTCCGCTACGCGCGCGGCTGTTCGCCGCACTCGGCTCGTCGCTGACGCTGGGCGATCATCTGGCGGCGAACCCGCAGTCCTGGAAGCTGCTGCGCGGCAAGGTCACACTGCCCTCCCGCGAGGAGCTCTGCGCGACGTTCGTCAGATGCGTCGAGGAGTTCTCCGACGACTCGGCGACGGGTCCGGCTGCGGGCGCGGCCGTGCTGCGGCTGCAGAACCTGTACCGCGACCACGTGCTCGTCCTGGCCGCGCTCGACCTGGCCGCGACCGTCGAGGACGAGCCGGTGGTGCCGTTCACCGTGGTGGGCGCCCAGCTGTCGGACCTTGCGGACGCCGCGCTGGCGGCCGCACTGCGCATGGCCGAGCTGACCGTGTGCGCTGACGGCACGCCGCCGCGACTGGCGGTCATCGCCATGGGCAAATGCGGCGCGCGCGAGCTGAACTACGTCAGCGACGTCGACGTCATCTTCGTCGCCGAGTGCGCTGACCCGGTCAGTGCCCGCGTCGCCGGGGAGATGATGCGGGTGGCGTCGGCGGCTTTCTTCCAGGTGGACGCCGCACTGCGGCCCGAGGGCCGCGCCGGCGAGCTGGTCCGCACCGTCGAGTCGCACGTCGCCTACTACCAGCGCTGGGCGAAAACCTGGGAGTTCCAGGCGTTGCTGAAGGCCCGGGCCGCGGTCGGCGATGCCGAACTCGGCGAACGCTACCTGACCGCGCTGATGCCGATGGTGTGGGTCGCCTGCGAGCGCGACGATTTCGTCGTCGAAGTCCAGGCCATGCGCCGCCGGGTGGAGCAGCTGGTGCCCGCCGACGTCCGCGCCCGCGAGATCAAACTCGGCAGCGGCGGGATACGCGACGTCGAGTTCGCCGTGCAGCTGCTGCAACTGGTGCACGGTCGCAGCGACGAGTCGCTGCGGGTGGCGTCCACCGTCGACGCGCTCGCCGCGCTGGGTGCGGGCGGGTACGTCGGCCGCGAGGACACCGCGAACCTGACCGCCTCCTACGAATTCCTGCGATTGCTCGAGCACCGGTTGCAGCTGCAGCGGCTCAAGCGCACCCACCTGCTGCCCGATGTCGACGACGAGGAGGCGGTGCGCTGGTTGGCGCGCGCCGCCCATATCCGGCCCGACGGCCGGCACGACGCGGCCGGGGTGCTGCGCGAAGAGCTCAAGCACCAGAACCTGCGGGTGTCGCAGCTGCACGCCAAGCTCTTCTACCAGCCGCTGCTGGAGTCGATCGGTCCGCCCGGGCTGGAGATCGCGCACGGCATGAGCACGGAGTCCGCGGAGCGGCGGCTGGCCGCGCTCGGCTACGAGGGGCCCCAGACCGCGTTGAAGCACATGTCGGCGCTGGTCAACCAGAGCGGCCGGCGCGGCCGGGTGCAGTCGGTACTGTTGCCGCGATTGTTGAACTGGATGTCGTACGCGCCCGACCCCGACGGCGGGTTGCTGGCCTACCGGCGCCTGTCCGAGGCGCTGGCCACCGAAAGCTGGTACCTGGCGACGCTGCGGGACAAGCCGGCAGTGGCCAAGCGGCTCATGCATGTGCTGGGGACCTCCGCATACGTGCCGGATCTGCTGATGCGGACGCCCACGGTCATCCAGAGCTACGGCGACGGACCCAACGGCCCCAAACTGCTCGACACCGACCCCGCCGCAGTGGCCCGCTCGCTGGTGGCCTCGGCCAGCCGCTACGTCGACCCGGTGCGTGCGATCGCCGGTGCGCGCACGCTGCGCCGCAGGGAATTGGCCCGCATCGGTTCGGCGGACCTGCTGGGCATGCTGGAGGTCACCGAGGTGTGCCGCGCCCTGACGTCGGTGTGGGTGGCCGTGCTGCAGGCCGCCCTGGACACCATGATCCGGGCGAACCTGCCCGCCGACGGCCCCGCAAAAGGACAAGCGCCGGCGGCGATCGCCGTCATCGGGATGGGCAGGCTGGGCGGCGCCGAGCTGGGCTACGGGTCCGACGCCGACGTGTTGTTCGTCTGCGAGCCGGCCCACGGCGTCGAGGACTCCCAGGCGATCCGCTGGTCGACGTCGGTGGCCGAACAGGTGCGGACGTTGCTGGGCACCCCCAGCGTCGACCCGCCGCTGGAAGTCGACGCCAACCTGCGACCCGAGGGCCGCAGCGGTCCGCTGGTGCGCACCCTGGGCGCCTACACCGCTTACTACCGACAGTGGGCGCAGCCCTGGGAGATCCAGGCCCTGCTGCGCGCGCACGCGGTCGCCGGCGATGACGAGCTGGGGCGTCGATTCCTGCTGATGGCCGACAAGACCCGCTATCCGGAAGACGGGGTGTCGGCCGAAGCGGTTCAGGAGATCCGCCGCATGAAGGCCCGGGTCGCGTCCGAGCGGCTGCCGCGGGGCGCCGATCCCAACACGCACACCAAGCTGGGCCGCGGGGGACTGGCCGACGTCGAATGGACGGTGCAGCTGCTGCAACTGCGGCACGCACACGAGATCGAAGCCCTGCACAACACCTCGACGCTGCAATCGCTGGACGCGATCGCGTCGGCCGGGCTGATACCGGCCGACGACGTGGACCTGCTGCGCCAGGCGTGGCTGACCGCCACCCGCGCGCGCAACGCGTTGGTGCTGGTGCGTGGCAAGGCCACCGACCAGCTGCCGGGGCCCGGTCGTCAGCTCAACGCGGTCGCCGTCGCCGCGGGCTGGCCGACCGACGACGGCGGCGAGTTCCTGGACAACTATCTTCGGGTGACGCGGCGGGCGAAGGCCGTCGTGCGCAAGGTATTCGGGAGTTGAGTCAGGAGGCCGGCGCGTTGGACGCCATATTCGAGGTGCTCGACGCGGCGGAGGCCGACCGGGTGACAGCTCTTTACGCGCCGTTGGCCGAGGCCGTCCGGGAACTCGTCGACGCGACCATCCGGACGGAGGCCGATGAGGCGGTTGTCCTCGAGGCGCGAGCCGCGATCGAGGCGATTACCGAGTCGTTGCGGCAACGCACCCGGCCGGCCGGGGTCAGCTACCGGGTCGATGGCCGGGCGCTGCCGCTGGGCAACGCCGCGGTGGGTGTGTGCAACCCGATCGCCCCGCCGGTCGTCGTCCACCACGAGGGCGCCGGCCGCTGCTGGAGCGAGTTCGTCCTCGGAGCCGCGTACGAGGGCCCGCCGAATCTGGTGCACGGCGGCGTGAGCGCCCTGGTGCTCGACCACATGCTCGGTGAGGCGGCCAGCGAGGGGCTGTCCAAGCCGCGCTTCACCGGAACGATCACCGTGAAGTACCTGCGTGGCACCCCGCTGGGGCCGCTGCGTTGCGAGGCCTGGATCGACGGCAGAGCGGGCGTCAAAGTGTTTGCACGCGGCGCGATTTCGGATGCCTCAGGTGTCACCGTGGAGGCCGAGGGTGTATTCATCGAGCCGGCGTGGGCGCGGGACGCGCCGTGAGGTTCTATGTCAGCAGCGCCTTCCTGAACACCCGGGAGATCATCGAGATCGCCAGGGCTGCTGACGAACTCGGCTACGACGGGATGGGGATCCCGGACCATGTCGTCAACCTCGAAACCCTGGACACGCCCTACCCCTATACCAAGGACGGGCAGCGGCGCTGGCAGCCGTTCACCGACTGGCCGGATCCCTGGGTGCTCGTCGGCGCTCTGGCCCAAGTCACCACCCGGCTGCGCTTCGTGACGACCGTCTACATCCCGGCGATGCGCAATCCCTACTCGGTGGCCAAAGCCATCGGCACCGCGGCGGTGCTGGCGTCGGGGCGGGTGGAGCTGGGCGTCGGTGTCGGCTGGTGCCGGGAGGAGTTCGCCCTGATGGGGGAGCGGTTCGAGGCCCGCGGCAAGCGCACCGACGAGATGATCGCGCTGATGCGGGCGCTGTGGCGGCCGGGCTGGACGGAGTTCGACGGCGAGTTCTACCCGACGCCGCGGCTGGAGATGCAGCCGACGCCGCCGCCGATCCCGGTCTACGCCGGCGGGCTCAGCGACGCCGCCCTGCGCCGCGCGGCCCGCAACGACGGCTGGATCGGCGACCTGATCGACACCGACCGCGCCATCGAGGCGGTCGGTCGGCTGCGGGAGCTGCGCGCCGAAAACGGCTCGACGATGGACGATTTCACGATCCTGACCCCGCTCACCGACGCGTTCACCCCCGCCGACTACCAGCGCGCCGCCGACGCCGGCATCACCGGCATCATCACCATGCCGTGGATGTTCTACGCGGGCCGCGACGCCACGCTGGCCGACAAGATCGACGGCATGGCGCGCTTCCGCGCGGACCTGGGGCTCGACGGGTAGGTGCGGCGCGCGCGGCCCCGCGACACATAGTCCGTTGCGAAGACACGCCGGTGGGGCTCGCAGGGGTTTATGTCTCGCGAAGCGACAGCGCAACCGAGCGCAGGTTCACACGCGCTCGGCGGTCATGTTCATCTCGATGGTGCCCTGACACGGGCCGCTGAGAATCTCGGTGTGCATGGTGCCGGCCAGCGACCCGTCGGGTTGGGGCGTGTAGCGCACCGTGGCGTGGGCCGGACTCCATTCGATTGTGGTGTCGGGCATCATGCAGTCCCATTGGAAGTCGCTGGTCTGCGTCCAGGACGCCCCATCCCAGGTGAACTGGATCGGCTGCGGAACCGTCGGGTTGCTCGGCGGCGGGCCGCCGACGATCGTGGCGGTGCACGTTGCGCCCGTGCAGTCCGAGCGGAACGTATAGACGTCGGTGTGCTGCTCCTCGGGATCGCCGGCCGCCAGGCTGGTCCCGGACTTCGGGCCAACCATGAATGTGACCGCGTACTTGCCGTTCCACGACGGGGAGTCGGCGACGGCGGCCGGGGAGAGCGACAGGGCGACCGCGAGCGACGTGGCGCAGGAACCCACGAGACCGCTCACACGCTTCGGGGTCATCTCAGGGTTTGGGTGTTGGAGCCGGAGCTCCGTACAGGCAATCGTGCAGTTCCTGGCTACCCGGGTCGAAGTCGAATCCGCAGTTGCATTCGTGAACTTCCTGGGGGCTGCCAAGCCCATCGCAATAGGGGGTGCCGGCCGACGCCGACGGCGCGGTCCACATGACACCGGCGGTCAATGCTGCCGCAGCGCCGGCCGTGGCCAGCAATACTCTCGTCTTCATGCCGGGTCCCTTTCCTCGGAACACCTCCAGCCGCGCTGCGCGTCGGGGTCGACGCGATGCGACGGCATGCAGGCACGATAACGCTGCCAACCGCGGTTCGCCGGTCAATGACGAAACCACCCGCGCGGCAATCGGTGGCG
>NZ_JBYCLC010000015.1:0-4698 GCF_057473685.1 Mycobacterium sp. TH-M116
GGGGTGTGCATCGCTTTGTTCCCTGGCGTGGCGGCGTCGACGATGATCGGCACGACGTCGTTGAGGCCGGGGAAGAATCCGAACAGATTCACGTCGCATCCGTAGCCGTTGCCGTAGGCGCCCTGGTTACCCATCCGGGTGAGGCCCTTGAGAACCAGCGGAATGTTGTCAGCGAAGAAACCCACCTGCGGCTCGACGCTGAGCAGGTGCCGGACGAAACCGGGCTTGCGTTCCATGAGTTCGGCGAACGACGGGTAGACATCCCTGGCGGACGTTGACAGGCGGCCGGTCACCCGCGCCAGCGAACCCATAGCCGCCACCAACTCCGGGCGCCGCCCGTCGAGGGTGGACACGGTGTCGCGGGTCGCGGTGAGGATGCTGTCGAGGTCGGCATTCTGCCGGGCGACAGTGCCGACCACCGAGTTGAGATTGGCGATCAGATCGCCGAGCGCCTGGTCCCGTCCGGCGAATGTCTCGGTGAGCGTTGTGGTCTGGCTGACCAGCGCGGCAAGTGAGGGGGTGTCGCCCTGCAGTGACTCGATCAGCGCCTTGGTGAGATTGTCGGCGTCGCGCGGGTTCAACAGGGAGAACAGTGGCTCATAACCGTTGAGGAGCGCGGTGACGTCGAAGGAGGGCTCCGTGCGTTCCGGCGGGATGACGCTGCCGGGTGCCAGTCGGCCGGGACTGCCTTCGGTGCCCAACGACAGGCCGAGGTAACGCTGACCGACGATGTTCTGGTAGGTCACCGAGGCGACGGTGTTACCGAACAGCGGCTGGTTGTCCTGCACGACGAACGAGACCTTCGCCAGTGTGCCGTCGAGGTCGATCTTGTGGACACGGCCCACCCGTACCCCCGCCATGCGGACGTCGTCACCTTCGCGAAGCCCGTACACGTCGGTGAAGACCGCCGAATACGACGCCGTCTTTCCGCCCACGTCGCGTCGCAGACTGACGTACACCAGCCAGGTGACGGTGATCGCGGCCACCATGAACAGTGACAGCCCGATGAGCGGCGCGCGGAACTTCACTTCGTCCTCCCCGCTGTCCTTCCCGCCGTCCTCCCCGACGCGGCCGCAGGGGCCGGCGAGACCGTGGTGCCGCGCGCGATCGGACCGAGCAGCAGCTCGGTGGCCACCGTCGCGGGCCGGCCGGTGATCGAGGTCAACAGGTTTCGTTCGTCCTGGCTGCCCACCGGGCCGACGTTGCCGCCGAAGGCCGACGGTGCAACCGATCCCGGCGCTGCGGGTCGCGGCGCGTTGTCGGGATTGGCGGTCCCCGGGACCGGCGGCGAGGGTGTCACACCCGCCGGCAGTGGGGGATTGGGGTCCTGCAGATTGGGAATCGGGCTGATCAGCGGCGGACCGACGGCGACCAGGTTGCCGTCGGGTCCGATGACCGTTCCCGGCGGCGGCGCCAGATCCTTGGGCGGTTGATAGTTCTGCGGCAGCAGCACTTCCGGCAGGTCCGGCCGGACCGGGACCAGCGGCGCGGTGAAACAGCTGGGTCCCTTGAGCTCGCCGTAATGCGGGCAGTCGGCGCGCGTGTAGGAGTAGGAGGGGGTGAACGAGATGTTGACTCGCCCGTTGGCGAGTTCGCGGTCCGGCATCCAGACTTCGTCCATGAACCTGTTGGCCAGGTTGTCGATCTTGACCGCGGCCGGAAGAAAGGCATCGGCCTTCAGTGCCAGCACGCCCAGCACGGGTGTGAAATCGGTGGTGATGCGGACCAGCTGGTCGATGTGGTTGTCGAGCGATCGGTGCGTGGTGCCCAGGGTGTGATCGGTTCCCGAGAGCATCGACTCCAGCTTTCCGCGTGTCTCGGCGAAGGTCCGCATCGGCTCGATGGCACGGTGCAGCGCGTCGAAAAGATCCGGGGCCGTGGACTCGAGCCCTTGGGTCGCCTCGACGAGCGCGGACAGCGTCGACGGGCCCGTGTCGGTGCCGACCAGCGAATTGACTTGGTCGATAAGGTGATCCAGCTTTTTTCCGGCGTCCACCAGCGCCACGCGGCGATGTTCGGTAGCCACGGCGAGTGCGGCCATGATGCCCACGGACCTGTCTTCGCGGCCGCGTCCACTCGCGGTGAGCAGATTGCGCAGCTTGCCGATGGTGGTTTGGAACAGCACCGTCGGCAGGCGGGTGTCTTCGGGGATGTGGGCGCCGGGCCGGATGGTGGGGCCGGGGCCGTTGCCCACGAGCTGAACCGACGACACGGCGAAGATGTTGCTGGGCACCACGCGGGCGCTCACGGCGGCCGGGATCGACGTGGCGTAGTCGGGTTTGAGGTCGATGCGGACGTAGTTCGGCTTTCCGTACGCGGCGGGGACGACGCTGTTCACGCTGCCCACGAGCACGCCGTGATACTTGACGTCGGACTTTTCGGGCAAGCCGTCGCCGACGTTGACCAGATCGGCCACGACTCGCACGTGCTCGTCGAGCCGGCCGGTCGACTTGAGCAGGAGCGTCGCGGTGACCAGGCTCGCCACGACGAGGACCGCCGCTCCGCAGCCGAGCAGCTGGCGGTCTGACGGGCCACGCCCGTCCTGCTCAAAGGAATTCGGCATCCGCGATCACCTACCCGCCGAACCTCGCGCCGGAGTCGACGCCGTAAAGAGTCATGGTGAGCAGCATGTTCACCATGATGATCACGGTGATGCTGGCACGCATTCCGTGTCCGGCCGCCACCCCCACGCCCTCGGGGCCTCCGTTCGCGTAGAACCCGTAGTAGCACTGGATCGTGGACGCGAACCACACGAACACGACGGCCTTGACCAACGAATAGACAATGTCCTTGCCGGCCAGCATCATCGAGAAGTAATGCAGGTAGGAGCCCGTCGACCCGCCACCGCTGAGTCCCACCACCAGTTCGGTGCTCAGGTAGCTGAGCGCCAGGCACGCCGCGTACAACGGCACGATCGCGACCGCCGAGGCCATCAGCCGGGTCGTCACCAAAAACGGGATCGGGCGGATGGCAAGCGATTCCATCGCGTCGATCTCTTCGGCGATACGCATGGATCCCAACTGGGCGGTGAACCGGCAGCCGCCCTGGATCGCAAACGCCATCGCGGCCATCAGCGGTGCGAGCTCGCGGGTGTTGACCAACGACGAGACGAAGCCGGTCGCGGGGCCGAGGCCGAGCAGTTCGAGAAAGTTGTATCCCTCGATGCCGACGAGCGCGCCGACGGTGACCCCCAGGACGACGGCCACACCGGCGGTGCCGCCACCCACCACCAGCGAGCCGTTGCCCCACGTGATGTTCGACAGCAGTGTGAGGAATTCGGTGCGGTAGTGGCGCGCGGCGATGGGTACGGCGACCAGCGCCCGAACGAAGAAGACCAGCATGTGCCCGAGCCGGATGACCGGCCTGGTCCCCCTGCGGCAAAGCTGAACCACCGGTTCGGCGAGGGGCTCCCATCGCAGGTACGCGGAGTTCGACACGTCACAGTCCCGTCCGGGGGGAGAGCATGACGTAGAGCTGGCTGATGGCGACGTTGACGATCATCAGTAAGAGAATCGCCTCGACCACCGCGGCGTTCACCGAGTTTGCCACCCCCGTAGGACCGCCTTTGGTGGACAGTCCCTTCTGGCCTGAAACGACGGTGACGATGACACCGAAGATGACGGCCTTGAGCAGCGCCAGGATCATGTCGCCGGGTGTCGCGAAAGACGCGAACGTCGCCACGAAGCTACCCGGTGCGCCGTTCTGGAAGTACACGTTGAACATGTAGCTGGCGAAGAATCCGACGAAGCACACGACTCCGGTGAGCGCCGCACTGATCATGATCGCGGCGGCGAAGCGTGGCACGACGAGTCGGCGTATGACCGATACCCCCATCACCTCCATGGCATCGATCTCCTCGCGCATGGTTCGCGAGCCCAGGTCGGCGGTGATGGCCGACCCGACTGCCGACGCCATGAGGATCGCGGCGACCATCGATGCGCCCTGACGGATGACCGCCAAGCCGCTTGCCGCGCCGGCAAGTGAGGTGGCCCCGACCTGGCCGGCCAGCAACGCGAATTGCACGGACAGCGTGACGCTGATCGGCAGGGCCACCAGAACCGTCGGAAGCACCGCCGTACCGGCCATGAACGCGCCCTGCCGGACGAACTCACGTCCCTGGAAGCGCCCGGTGAACAGGTCGGCGAAGAAATACTGGATCGTGCGCACGCCGAGAACGAACTGCTCGCCGACCGTGGTCAGTGAGGCGACCGGGTGACGTTTGACGTACCCGATGGTCCAGTCACGGATGGCGTTGATGCCGTCCGGTGCGGCGCTGCCACCCCCCGGGTGGTGGTCGTCGGACGAAACGAGTTCGTTTCGGGGGAGCATCGCGGCACGGTCTGCATCGTCGCGAGCAAACTTTATATCAACGGTCATCCGCTACCGGCAATGAGTTCCATCGGCGCTCTCCCACAACGAATTCGGTGATTTTTCGAACAGAGGGGGATCGGGCGACCGGGAGCCAGCCCTGTTTCGAGTTGCCGCCCAGCCCGTTCCGCGATTCCGCAGCTCAGTAAGCTCAGGAGTAACACGCTAACCCAGCTGACTAGCACTTTCAATAGTAGTGATGAACTCACGTACCAGCGCTGTTGTGTGGTGAAAGCGACGATGAGAACAGCGGATTGAACTCCTCGCGTCGCGAAGAAGCCAGCAAACACCGCATGGTGAGGATTCCCGGCGTCACGTTGCTGAGATGCT
>NZ_JBYCLC010000016.1:0-3279 GCF_057473685.1 Mycobacterium sp. TH-M116
CCGAGACTTCGGTGGCCAGCCCTCGGACTGTTGTGGTGATCGGAGCGACGGTGACGTTGGTGAGATGCGGACGCACGACCTCGCGGGTGAGAATCAGGACGGGTCTTGCCTTGTCAAGCTGGGCGATGTGGATGGGTCGCATCAGTCGATGTCGAGGATGGTACGAGCAGAGTGGCCGGCCAGCGCATCCAGTGTCGGCGTTGAGGTTCAGGCATGCGTGTCGGGGTGGCGCGGCAGGCGTGTGATGGCGGCCGGACCGCGCCGCAGGGCAGCGCCCGCCGGTCCGCATCGCGGGCTTCACTGCAGGGGTCCCGGTTCCCCGCGCACAGCACCCCGCCGGAAGGGCCCTCCACCCGGCGACCTGACCGCCTCGTCCTGGGGCGTTGCGGCGCTAATCCGTCTTCCGGTACACCAGCCAGCGCAGGTCGATCGGCGAGTCCGCCGGCTCGACGTCGAACACGTCCAGGCCGCGCGCCCACCCCTCGAACCACCCCGTGGGCGGCCAGGCAGCTACGGGCAGATGGGCTTTCTCGAAGTCGTAGGCGGGGTCATCGGACACGAGCTCCAAGGGCAGCCCGGCCGTCGCGTTCGCCACCTCGTCGCGGGTGAAGATCATCGTGTTGCACTGTTGGCCCATCTCCCGCGCCGCAGCGTCGGGTGTGTAGCCGGGACGGGCCAGGAAAGTGTTGAGCACCAGGCGCCCGCCGGGCGCGAGCAGACGGGCGGACAGGTCGAACACCTCTCGCAGCTGGGACGCCGTACGGAAGTCGGGCACCACCTCGGAGACGACGACCAGCTGATACTCCGAATCGACACTTTCCATGGCCGCGAAGACATCCTGCTGGATGACGCGCACGTCCAGCGATCCCTTGTCCGCCTCGATGCGGATGATGTCGGCGAACTTGGGCGTCATCTCGACCGCATCGACCGGGTGGCCCCGGCGCGCCAGAGCCAGGGAATTGCGCCCGGTTCCCGCGCCGAGGTCGAGCACCCGGCACCTCCCCGGGTCGGCAGCCTCGCCGGCCAGCGCCCACACGCGCGCATCGGGTTCGCTGCCGAACAGCGGAGCCGGGCGGGTCTCGACCCAGCGGTCGTAGTCGGCTTCAAGCGTCCACCATTCGGCCTTGACGCGGTAGTTCAGCGTCGTGCCGAAGGGGGTGTGGTACGTGATGACGACGTTCGACCGGGGCGAGGCCCGATAGCCCCTTGCCAGCTCGGTTTCCAGCACACTCCGAAGTTGCGCGGACTGTTCGGCTGTGTGCTGGACGCCCGCACCGGCGAATAGCTGCCCGCACATCCTGACGTACTCGTCGATGAGGGCGGGAACGGCGGGCAGCGTAAGCGTGCCTTCGGCGACGGTTCGACGATGCAACCGCCGGGCCACCGCGTCCCGCAGTGCGGGCGGATCGAACGATCGGGGGCTCGGCTCCTCCACGAGACTCTTCTACAGGACGCCCTTCGCGGTCACACACCGGGGCGTCGGGCGACACGCTGCGCGACGATCCGTTGAGTCTCGACCTGATCCATCACCACTTCACCACGAACTGACGCCGGGCGCGCCCGCCTACAGTTGTCCTCGTGGCCGATCCGACGACTACCGGGAATCGCGCAGCGGGGCGGATGCGGGTCGAGAGCCTGTGCCGCTACCCGGTCAAGTCGATGCTGGGCGAGACCGTGGACAGTTTGTGCGTCGACGCGCGGGGCGCCGAGAGGGACCGCCGGCTGGCGCTGCTCGATGAGACGACGGGGCATGTGGCCAGCGCCAAGCAGGCCCGTCTCTGGCGCGGGCTGCTGCAGTGCACGGCCCGCACCGAAGCCGGGGCAGTGAGAATCGCACTCCGGGAGCCGAGAACCGTTTCCGGACAGGCGGTTCCGACGCTTCGAGGCCTTGCGCGGGGGCATACCTGGAGGTCGTGGAGCCTGGCGTCATCGCCGTCGGCGACCCGGTGATCTGGCCCGTGGCCGGCGGCTGACACAGACACCCGCGAACACGAGAAATTCATCGATTCGTCTCCTGCTCGCCACCGTCCTTCGCCGACGACCGCAGGCCATTCCTCCACAGCCCGAACTAACGAGCCGAGCGACTCGGCAAATACCGCGACCACGATCCAGGACGATTTTGCCAGCTTAAATCGGCCGCAGATAGTGATGCGCCAAGTTACAGCAAAGTTACTTCTTCGTGGAATGGGTCACATTGACGCGACGCTCAGGAACCTGACTGTGTATCGTTTTGTTAACCTGGGAGGAGGTTTATGCCGATGACGATTGCACTCCGCCGGTTGACTGCACTCTGCGCGGTGCTTGTCGGCGCTGCGATCCTGCCGACTCCGGCGGCGGCACTGGCCGACGCCGCCAGCGGTCCCGACAACACGTTCCTGACGCAAATGCACAGTCTGGGCTTCACGTGGCCGGCGGGCGAGGATGCCCCCATAGTTGCCTTGGGGAAGCAGATCTGCGCCGATCGCAAAGACGGAAAAACGCCGGATTCCATCAGCCAGGACATTCATTCCGCTCTGGGCTCTAAAACCATCACGTTTGCCGACGTCACGGCGATGGTCAGTGCCGCAGAATCAAACTATTGCTCAGAGTAATTGTTTTGGTCGCATCGGAAATCGCGGGCGCGGCCACACGGTCAGGACGCTGGGGTCCTGAGGTCGCGCACCGCGCAGGTCCCTGTCGATGACCGCACGTGCCACCCGAAGTTCCGCGTCGCCCTGAGCGAGGCAACTGGCTGCGTACGCGACCTCGCCACCATCGTGGTTCTGTACGCCCCCGCCGCAGTCGCGCAGTCGGGCTTGATCACGTCGTTCACCACGCGTGTACCGGGTCAGGGGGCGGTGGGGGACCGGTGCGCGGGGCCGTGCGGTTCCTCGCAGTGCGGCGCCCGCACTGACTGATCGCGCTCTGCCTCGTCGCTGCCGGCATGGTCGAGCTGCAAAGTGGTGTGGTGGATGCCGTGTCGCTCGTCGAGCAGCCGCGCCAGGTCGGCGCGCACCAGGTGGCAGTCCATTCCGTCCTCGACCAGCACGTGCGCAGACAGGGCGGGGGAGCCCGAGGTGATCTCCCAGATGTGCAGATCGTGCACCTCGACCACCGCATCGCAGCCGGCCATGGCTCGCCCGACTGCGACAGGATCGAGATCTTTCGGCGCGGCCTCCATGAAGACCCGCACCGAGGCCGCAAGGAGACCGAATCCCGCGCGTGCCATCAACGCGACCACGATCAAGGTCGCGATGGCGTCCGCCCGCCAGAATTGCGTCATCAGCATGATCCCGCCGG
>NZ_JBYCLC010000017.1:0-16502 GCF_057473685.1 Mycobacterium sp. TH-M116
ATGCGGTGCACCTCCGGCAGCGCCGACTCCAGGATCGAGAAGATGTGCTCGGGGCCGGCCAGGAAGTCGTCGATCGCCTTGTTCTGGATGGCTACCGTCGAATATTCAAGGCAGGCAAGGTGTTTCAACGTCGCCTTGAGATGGCTGCGGACCAGGCCGGAGACTTGGGTTCTTGGACCGTCCCAGTGCATCGCCGCGACCACCAGCCGGTTGCGAAGGTGGAAGTACGCCTGCCAGTCGATCGCGTCGTCCTTGTCGCTCCAGGCCATGTGCCAGATCGCGGCGCCGGGCAGCGTGACGGTCGGGTAGCCGTGTTCGGCGGCCCGCAGACCGTAGTCGGCGTCGTCCCACTTGATGAACAGCGGCAACGGCTGGCCGAGTTCCTCGGCGACCTGCCGCGGGATCATGCACGTCCACCAGCCGTTGTAATCGACGTCGATGCGGCGGTGCAGCAGCTTGCTCTGGTCGTCGTTGGCGTTGAGCGGGTATTCGGCGAAGTCGTGGTCGTACTCGGCGTGCGGCGCCGCGGTCCACATGAAGTTGGCCCGGTTCACCACCTCACCCATGATGTGCAGGTGGGAGGGCTCCTGCAGGTTGAGCATCTGGCCGCCGATCAGCATCGGGGTTCGGGCGAACCGCTGCATCGCCAGCACCCGCAGGATCGAGTCGGGCTCGAGGCGGATGTCGTCGTCCATGAACAAGATCTGCTGGCAGTCGGTGTTCTTGAGCGCTTCGTACATGACGCGGCTGTAGCCGCCGGAGCCGCCGAGGTTGGGCTGGTCGTGGAGGGACAGCCGATTGCCGAGCCGAGCCGCCGCCGCCGGGAAGTCAGGATGGTCGCGCACCTTGCGCACGCCCTGGTCGGGCACGATCACCGCGCCGATGACCTCGTCGACCAGCGGGTCGGCGGTGAGATCGGCCAGGGCATTGGCGCAGTCGGCGGGCCGGTTGAACGTCGGGATGCCGACCGCGATGCTGGCCGTGCCGGGGGCGGGTTCGGCCGCGTACCAGCCGCCGGACCGCAAAGTGACCGCGGTGTCGGTGGTGATGTCGAACCAGATCCAGCCGCCGTCCTCGAACGGCTGCAACCCCACCTCGACCTCGACCACGCACGGCTCGTCGTCGACGCAGACGAACTGGCGGCCCTCGACGAAGATCCGCGCCCCGGTGGCCTTGCTCCGGTAGACGTCGACGCGCCCGGCTCCGGTCAACTCGACCCGCAGCACGACCGACCTGCAGATCGTCCAGCGCCGCCAGTAGCTGGCCGGGAACGCGTTGAAGTAGGTGGCGAACGACACCTCGCTGTCCGAGCCGATCTGCAGTGACGTGCGGGTGGTGGCATGCGCGCGCCGCGCGTTGGTGGTCGACTCCTCGAGGTAGAGCTTGCGCACGTCGAGGGGCTCACCCGGGCGCGGCAGGATGATTCGGGCCAGCAGGCTCACGGCGGTCATACGCCCGTCTCTCCGTTCAGCGGCGCGCCGTCGCGAAGGTGCGGCGCGAGGAGGTTGTCGTACATGTTCAGCGCGCTGGCGATGGCCATATGCATGTCCAGGTATTGGTAGGTGCCCAGCCGGCCGCCGAACAGCACCTTCGACGACGCGGTCTCGGACTTGGCCCGGGCCCGGTAGGCGGCCAGCACGGTTCGGTCGGCCTCGGTGTTGATCGGGTAGTAGGGCTCGTCGTCGTCCCCGGCGAACCGCGAGTATTCCCGCATGATGACGGTCTGGTCCGTGGGGTAGTCACGCTCGGGGTGGAAGTGGCGGAACTCGTGGATGCGGGTGTAGGGGACGTCGAGGTCGTTGTAGTTCATCACGGGCGTGCCCTGGAAGTCGCCGCAGTCGCGGAGCACTTCGAGTTCGAAGTCCAGCGTGCGCCAGCCGAGGCGCCCTTCGGCATAGTCGAAGTAGCGGTCCAGCGGGCCGGTGTAGACGATCGGCGCGTCCGGGCTGTCGCCGCGCAGCCGGTCGCGGACGTCGAACCAGTCGGTGTCGAGGCGAACTTCGATGCGATCGTCGGCGGCCATGTTCTGCAGCCACGCGGTGTAGCCGTGCACCGGCAGGCCTTCGTAGGTATCGCTGAAATAGCGGTTGTCGAAGGTGTAGCGCACCGGCAGGCGGGTGATGTTGGCCGCCGGCAGTTGCTTCGGATCGGTCTGCCATTGCTTGGCGGTGTAGCCCTTGACGAACGCCTCATAGAGCGGCCGGCCGATCAGCGAGATCGCCTTCTCCTCCAGGTTGCGCGCGTCTGCGGGGTCGATTTCGGCGGCCTGCTCGGCGATCAGCCGACGCGCCTCGGTCGGGGTGAAGTATTTGCCGAAGAACTGCGACACCAGGCCCAGGCCCATCGGGAACTGGTAGGCCTGCCCGCCGTGCATCGCGAACACGCGGTGCTGATAGCCGGTGAACTCGGTGAACTGCCGCACGTAGTCCCAGACCCTGGTGTTGGAGGTATGGAACAGGTGGGCGCCGTACTTGTGCACCTCGATCCCGGTCTGCGGCTCGGCCTCGGAGTAGGCGTTGCCGCCGAGGTGCGGGCGCCGTTCCACGACGAGCACGCGCTTTCCGAGTTGGGTAGCCACGCGCTCGGCGACAGTCAGGCCGAAGAACCCGGATCCCACGACGAGGAGGTCGAATCGAGCGGTCATCGGTTGCATAGGGTATCCGACCGCGCGGGCCCAACCCATTTGACGAGCCAGCGGCGTTCGGCTCGGTCTACGTCGCGATTGGCTCACGATTGAATATCACCACTCCAGTCACACCATTCCCACTCGTACCATCGACTGTGTGTGGGTCATGCCGGACTCGACGGGCAGGACGCGCCGACACAAACAGATAGCTGGTTTGAAGCTAGATTGAGGAGACTTCCGTGCCGAACCGACGCCGACGCAAGCTTTCGACAACCATGAGCGCGGTCGCCGCCCTGGCAGTGGCGAGTCCGTGCGCATACTTCCTGGTCTACGAGGCGACTTCGGGCAGCAAGGCGCCCGAACACCACGACTTCACGCAGGCGGCGATGATCACCGACCTGCCCAACGAGCTGGTGGGTGCCCTGTCGCAGGGGCTCTCGCAGTTCGGGATCAACATGCCTCCGGTGCCCGCGCTGACCGGAGGCGCCGGGGCCACGCCCGGCCTGACCAACCCGGGGTTGACGAATCCCGGCCTGGGCACGCCCGGCCTGGGTACTCCGGGCCTGACCAGTCCGGGGCTGACCAGTCCGGGGCTGACCAGTCCGGGGCTGACCAACCCGGGCCTGACGCCCGCGGCTCCCGGGCTCGCGCCCGCCGCCGCATTGCCGGCGACACCGGGCCTGCCCGGCGGCGGCCTGACCACCCCCGGCACCAGCCCGGCCGCTGGGCTCACGCCGGGCCTGAGCCCCGTCGGCGGCGCCGGCGAGGTGCCGATCAGCGCGCCGGTCGGCCTGGACCCCGGTACCGACGGGACCTACCCGATCCTCGGCGACCCCTCCACACTGGGCGGCGGCACGCCGGCCGGCAGCAGCGGCGGAGGCGGACTCGTCAACGACGTGATGCAGGCCGCCAACCAGCTCGGCGCAGGCCAGGCGATCGACCTGATCAAGGGCATGGCGATGCCGGCGATCCAGCAGCAGCTCCAGCAAGGCGGCGCAGCCCTGCCCGGCGCGGCAGGTGCCGCAGGCGCCTTACCGGGTGCGGCGGGAGCTTTGCCGGGTGTCGCCGGCGCGCTGCCCGGCGCGGCGGGCGCCGCGGGTGCGCTACCAGGCGCGGCGGCCGGCGCACTGCCCGCCGCGGCCGCGGCCGTCCCGGCGGCGGCGCCGCCCGTCTAGATTCTCGCCAATCCTGTCACCTGACGGCACCGCAGAGTTGTGTGGCTCTGCGGTGCCGTCGAACATCCGGGGTTCCTGCGCCCGAAGCCGTGTCGCCACATAAATAACATGCGACCCACACGTAACATCGGCCCCGTGTCGTCCCGTCGCGCGCCCACGATGTTGCTCACCGCTGTCGCGGCGACCGTCGTGATCGTCGCGTCGGTGGCCGGCGTGGTCCCCGACCAGCGCGCGCCGGCCCCGCCGTCAGCCCCCCAGACGCAGCTCGCCGAGCAGCCACTGGTCGGGCTGGGCGGCGGAGTGACCATCCGTGAACTCACACAGGACACGCCCTTCTCCCTGGTCGCACTCACCGGTGACCTGGCAGAAAGCTCGACCCGCGTGCGCGCCAGGCGGCCCGACGGTACCTGGGGTCCGTGGTACCAGACCGAGTACGAAACCGCCGCGCCCGACGACCCGCCCGCCTACCGCGCCGGCGCCGCCGGGTCGGCCCCACCGGCCGCCGCGCCCGAGGGGCCCCGCAGCACCGAGCCCGTGTTCGTCGGCACCACCACGACGGTCCAGATCGCCATCACCCGCCCGATGGATGCGGCGGTCACCCAGGCTCCGGCGGCACCGGACCAGCCACGGGACCGCGGCCTGGGCTACAAGCCGGCGTCCAAGGAGCAAGGCTTCGCCCAGAACATTTCCGCGATCCTCATCTCCCCACCGCAGGCGCCGGCGAAGAATCAGTGGACGCCGCCGTCGGGGGTGTTGATGCCGGGTCAGGCGCCGGCCATCATCAGCCGATCCGAGTGGGGCGCCGACGAGGCCCTGCGCTGTGGAAACCCGCAGTACGACGACGGGATTCGCGCCGCGGTCATCCACCACACGGCCGGCAGCAACGACTATTCCCCCCTGGAATCGGCGGGGATCGTCAAGGCCATCTACACCTACCACAGCAAAACCCTGGGCTGGTGCGACATCGCCTACAACGCGTTGGTCGACAAATACGGCCAGGTGTTCGAGGGCAGCGCCGGGGGCCTCACCAAACCGGTAGAGGCTTTTCACACCGGCGGATTCAACCGCAACACCTGGGGCGTGGCGATGATCGGGGATTTCG
Source organism: Mycobacterium sp. TH-M116 (assembly GCF_057473685.1). Taxonomy (NCBI): domain Bacteria; kingdom Bacillati; phylum Actinomycetota; class Actinomycetes; order Mycobacteriales; family Mycobacteriaceae; genus Mycobacterium; species Mycobacterium sp. TH-M116. Next base: position 4,904 of record NZ_JBYCLC010000017.1, read on the forward strand.
ACGACGTACCCCCGACGCCGATCCAGCTCCGCACCGTCGGCCGGCTGCTCGGCTGGCGCCTGGGCCTGGACGGCGTGGACCCCAAGGGCACGGTCGCCCTCGAGTCGGCGGGCAGTCACTACACCACGTTCCCGGCCGGCGCGGTCGCCGAGCTGCCCACCATCTTCACCCACCGCGACGTCGGCAACACCGACTGCCCCGGCAATGCCGCCTACGCGCTGATGGACGAAATCCGCGAGATCGCATCGCACGTCAACGATCCGCCGGAAGAGCTGATCAAGGCGCTCGAGGGCGGTGCGATCTACCAGCACTGGCAGGAGATCGGCGGGATGAAGAGTGCGTTGGGGGCGCCGACGTCGCCCGAGGACGACGCCGCGGGCGACGCCCGCTTCGCCACGTTCGCCCGGGGCGCGATGTACTGGTCGCCGGTGACCGGACCGCAGCCCGTCACCGGCGCGATCTACAACGCGTGGGCATCCCTGAGCTACGAGCGGGGTCCGCTGGGGCTGCCGACAAGTGCGGAAATTCAAGAACCCCTGCAGATCACGCAGAACTTCCAACACGGAACCCTGAATTTCGAGCGCCTCACCGGGGACGTCACCGAGGTCGTCGACGGCATCACCACCCCGTTGTCGACGCCGTCGTCGACCCAGGCCCCGAGCGGGCCTCAGGTGCCCGCCGAACACTTCTCGCTGCCGACCCACCCGACCGTATAGCGCTCAGAGCCACCAGCGTTCCAGCACCCGCGCCACCCCGTCGTCACTGTTGGGCGCGGTGATCTCGTCGGCGGCGGCGAGCACCTCGGGATGGGCGTTGCCCATTGCCACACCATGGCCGGCCCACAGCAGCAGGGGCAGGTCATTGGGCATGTCGCCGAATGCGAGCACCTCACCGCGACCGATCTCCGACGCCGTGGCGATCTCCTCGACACCGGTGGCCTTGCTGATCCCCACCGGCATGATCTCGACCAGTCCGTTGTCGGTGGAGTAGGTGATGTCGCCTTCGATGCCGACATGTCTGGCCAGGGCGGCGGCCATGTCCGCGCTGCGGGCACCCGCCTGCCGGATCAGCAACTTGATCGCCGGGGCGCTGAGCAGGTCCTCGATCGCCACCTCGGTGTTGTCGGGATTGAGCCACGCGTGCTCGTAGCCGGGCGAACTGATGAACTGCGGGGTGGCCGTGTCGTGGGCGCGTTCGCCGATCCGCTCGACCGCCAGACCCGCACCGGGGATCACGCGGGCGGCCAGCTCGGCCAACTCGGCCAGAGTGTCGACATCGAGTGTGCGCGCCGACACCACCCGGTCGCTGCCGGGGTCGTAGATGACCGCCCCGTTGGCGCACACCGCCATCGGCGCGAAGCCGAGCTCGTCGACGACCGGGCGTATCCAGCGCGGTGGGCGACCGGTGGCCAGGACGAACTGCGCGCCGCCGGCGACGGCGGCGCGCACCGCGGCGCGGGTGCGGGGGCTGATGGTGTCGTCGTCGTCGAACAGGGTGCCGTCGACGTCACAGGCGACGAGCGCCGGCAGCGTCATTGTCGGGGCAGCGTCATTGTCGGGGCAGCGTCATTGTCGGGGCAGCGTCATTGTCGGATCACAGGATTTCCGGCCGCCGTCAGTGGATTCCGTCTTGCGCGCGCCCCGGTGGCGTCACGCCGTCGTGCCCGTACTGCTGCGCCCGTTGCAGCAGTTCGGCCACCCGCATCGCGCGGGAGTCGTCCTGGGTCGGCGCACCGCCGCCCATCCGGCGCGGCACCCAGAATTCACCCTCTGGATGCGGGTATTCCTCCTGCACCCGGTACAGCAGCGCGTTCATCGCCCTCCGCAACGCCGCGTTGAGGTGCTCGGGTTTGCCTTCCGGCGGCAGCGGCCGCCCAGCCGCCACGATGATGGGGATCTTGTTGCGCAGCAACTTTTTGCGATGATCCTTGGGCCAGATGCGGTGGGCTCCCCAGACGATCAGCGGGACGATCGGCACCTGCGCCTCCAGCGCCATCCGCGCCGCACCGGTCTTGAAGGCCCGCAGCTCGTAGCTGCGGCTGATGGTGGCCTCGGGGTGCACGCCGACGAGCTCGCCCTCGCGCAGCCGCCGGACGGCCACCGCGTAGGCGTCGCGCCCGTCGCGGCGGTCCACCGGGATCAGCCCGGCGTGCCGGACGACGTAGCCGACCCCCTTCACGTCGGCCATCTCGGCCTTGATCATGAAGCGCAGGCGCCGCTTGCGCCGGTGGGCGGCCAGCGACGCGGGCAGCCAGTCTAGGTAGCTGGTGTGGTTGAGCGCGATCAGCACCCCACCCCGCGCCGGGATGTTCTCCAGCTCCTGGTAGGTGATCTTCGTCCCGTTCATCGCCACGACGGGCGGGACGATCGTCTCCGCGAAGCGAAAAAACGGCTCGGCCATGTCGCTCCTTCCCCTGCGCGCGCGTTTACCGCGCCTGGCCCGGCGAACGGTCCTGCGCCTTCGCCGCCGCTTCCTCGGCGTCCAGTCGGGCCGCCTCGGCCAGCGACGGGGCGCCCCCGCCCAGCCGGCGCGGCACCCAGAACTCGCCGGCCGGGTGGGGTCCGTATTCCTCCTGCGCCCGCTCCAGCAGGTGCTGCATGCGCGAGTGCAACAGGGCGTTGAGCTCCGTAACGCCCAGTGTCGGCTCGATCGGTTCGCCGACGAGCACCGTGATCGGCACCTTGGGTCGCCACAGCTTCTTGGGATGGCCCTTGGTCCAGATCCGCTGCGCTCCCCAGACGACGACCGGGACGATCGGCACCCCGGCATCGACCGCCATCCGCGCGGCCCCGGTCTTGAATTCCTTGATCTCGAAGCTGCGGCTGATGGTGGCCTCGGGATAGACGCCGACCAGTTCGCCGTCTTTGAGGTTGCGCACGGCGGACTCGTAGGAAGCGGCGCCGTGCTGCCGGTCCACCGGGATGTGCCGCAGGCGGCGCATGATCGGCCCGGTGACCTTGTGGTCGAAGACCTCCTGCTTGGCCATGAACCGCACTTTGCGGCCCAGGCCCTGCCGGTAGGCGGGCAAACCCGCGAACGTGAAGTCGAGGTAGCTGGTGTGGTTGATCGCCACGACGGCGCCACCGGCGGCCGGCAGGTTCTGCAGGCCCGTGACGGTGATGGACAGTCCCTGCACCCGCCACACCAAGCGGGCTAGCTGAATGAGAGTCCAGTACGCCGGTTCCACAGCTTCCCAGCCTAGTGCGCACGGCCGCGCGCCGCCTACGGCGTCGAACCCGACGCGGGCCGCCTCGCCCACTACCGGCGATTGTGGCGGGCCGAGGATTCCGCCGCGCGCTAAGCTCGGGGGCTGACGAGGCGAAACCTCAACCATCGACGAGGGGGAGACGAGGGGGATTTGTGCAGGTCACCAGCGTCGGCCACGCCGGATTTCTGATCCAGACCCACGCGGGCAGCATCCTGTGCGACCCGTGGGTCAACCCGGCCTACTTCGCGTCCTGGTTCCCGTTCCCCGACAACAGCACGCTGGACTGGGACACACTGGGCGACTGCGACTACCTCTACGTCTCCCACCTGCACAAAGACCATTTCGACGCGCGGAACCTGCGCGAGCACGTCAACAAAAATGCGGTGGTCCTGCTGCCGGACTTCCCGGTGCCCGACCTGCGAAACGAGCTGGAAAAACTGGGCTTTCACCGGTTCTTCGAGACCGGCAACGCCGTCAAACACCGGGTCAGCGGCCCCAAGGGCGACCTCGACGTCATGATCATCGCTCTGCGGGCACCTGCCGACGGCCCGATCGGCGACTCGGCGTTGGCGGTTTCCGACGGCGTCACAACGGTTTTCAACATGAACGACGCCCGTCCGGTCGACTTGGACGTGCTGGCAAGCGAATTCGGCCAGGTCGACGTGCACATGCTGCAGTACTCCGGGGCGATCTGGTATCCGATGGTCTACGACATGCCCGCGCGGGCCAAGGAGTCCTTCGGCATCCAGAAGCGGCAACGCCAGATGGACCGGGCGCGCCAGTACATCGCCCAGGTAGGGGCGAGCTGGGTGGTGCCGTCGGCAGGTCCGCCGTGCTTCCTGGACCCCGAGCTACGTCACCTCAACGACGACGGCTCGGATCCGGCCAACATCTTCCCCGACCAGATGGTCTTCCTGGAGCAGATGCGCATCGGTGGGCACGACGGCGGGCTGCTGATGATCCCCGGGTCGGTCGCCGAGTTCTCCGGCGCGACGCTGACCTCGCTGCGCCATCCGCTGCCCGAGGATCGGGTCGAGGCGATCTTCACCACCGCCAAGGCGGACTACATCGCCGACTACGCCGAGCGGATGGCCGGCGTCATCGCCGCGGAGCGTGAAGGCTGGGCCCCGGCGGCCGGGGAGCCGCTGCTCGGGCAGCTGCGCGCACTGTTCGAGCCGATCATGGGAGCCAGCGACGAGATCTGCGACGGCATCGGCTCCCCGGTCGAGTTGGTGATCGGTCCCGAGACGGTGATCCTGGACTTCCCCAAACGCACAGTGCGCGAACCGATTCCCGATGAAACGGTTCGCTACGGCTTCACGATTGCGCCCGAGTTGGTGCGCACCGTGCTGCGCGATGACGAACCGGACTGGGTCAACACCATCTTCTTGTCCACCCGTTTCACGGCATGGCGGATCGGCGGCTACAACGAATACCTGTACACGTTCTTCAAGTGCCTGACCGACGAACGGGTCGCCTACGCCGACGGATGGTTCGCCGAAAAGCACGACGACTCCGCGTCGATCACCTTGGAGGGCTGGCAGGTTCAACGCCGCTGCCCACACCTCAAGGCCGACCTCTCCAAGTTCGGTGTGGTGGAAGGTGATACGTTGACCTGCAACCTGCACGGATGGCAATGGCGCTTGACCGACGGCCATTGCCTGACCGCGGGGGGGCATCAGCTGCGGAGCTCGCGGGAGTGAGCCGGGCCGGCGGCCAAACCTACGACGACGGCCTGATCCAGCTGGACCGGGCGGCGATCACGCTGCGCCGCTACCACTTTCCATCCGGCACGTCGAAGGTGATCGCGCTGGACAGCATCCGCGGATACAAGGCCGAACGACTGGGCCTGTTCGTCCAGCGGTTCCGCATCTGGGGTAGCTCCGACTTGCGCCGCTGGCTGCCCCTGGACGTCCACCGGCCGTTGAAGTCGCTGCTGGTCACGCTGGACATACCGGGGACCTGGCCCAGCCCGGCGTGCACCCCGGAGCGCCCGGAGGAGTTCCTGGCGCTGCTCGACGAGATGATCAGTCGCCGCCGTTAGCGGCCGGCCGCGCACCGGCCAGACTGCGGAGGTGCCCGCCGTCGGCGACGCGCGCGTACACCGATTTCATCGCCGAGAGGTACCGGTCGATGGATTCGCGGGCGACCGGATTGTCCGGGAACAGCACCGTCACCGTCGTCTCATGCGCAAAACGGTTGACCCACATCGAGACTTGATGGGAGATCCTGCCTTCGTCGTAGATCCGGAAATTCAGGTCGGAATTGGCGACCGCGGACAGGGGCGCGATGCTCGCGTCCAGGAAGGACATCACGAAGTTGCCGGGCCGGGGCCTGGTGAGCCCCATCGCGGGCGGCGCCAATTCCACCACGCGGTCGAACGGTACCGTGGCCAACTCCACGCCTGAATCGAAGCATGCCTGCGCGGCGCGGGCGGCGTCGGCGAAGGTCGTCGCGCCCGCGGGGACGGTCACCGGGACCAGCCCGGTGAACCAGCCCATCGTCACGAGTTCTGTTGCAGTTCTGCGGGTATCGGTCGTGACGACCACGGAGAACGCTGCGGTACCGGTCAACTCGCGTTGCGTCAGCGCGGCGCAGGCGAAGACCCCGCCGCTGAAGCGCGCGCCGGCCGCGACGCAGGCCGACTCGAACCGCTCCGACCGTTCTTCGTCCAGCAGCGTTTCCGTGATCAGCTTGCCCGCGTAGGGCACCGACAGGTCGCCCAACGGCAACGGGTAGTACGGAAGGGTTCCGCCGTTGTCGGCGGCGAACCGGATCCACCCGCGGACCCGGGCAGACTCCCCGGTCAACGCGCACGCGTCGCGCTGCTGGCGCAGGCAGTAATCGGCGTAGCGGCCCGCATCAGGCAGCGCGACGGGCAGCTCACCGCCCACCAACGCGCCGTACATCGCATGGATCTCGGTGAACAGCACACCCATGACCATCGGGTCCACCAACAGGTGAGCGATGCTCGCGTAGAAGGTGAAGTGGTGGTCGCTCTGCACGATTCCGAACACGAAGCAGTCCCACTGCAGCGGGTGCGGCGCACTGATGTGGTCGCGCAGGTCCGCCGCCGTCATCTCGGCATGCTCGACCGGCACCAGCTCGATGGCGGAGGGATCGGCGACGGTGTGCCGCACGATGCGACCCGAATCCTCGCAGTCGAACCAGCTGTGGTAGGTGTCGTGGCGCCGCAGGTGCGCGTTGACGGCAAAGTTCATCGCCCGCACGTCGCACCGCCCGGCCACGTCCCAGGTGAAGATCATCAGCCGCGACAGATCGAGACCCCGGGCCGCATGTTCGCGGTAACGGCGCAGATTCTGGGCTTGCTGGTAGCTGGGCGGCACCGCGCTGACCGGCGCCTGGCGGGCTCTGTCTTTGGCCGCGGGCGAGGCGTGCCAACAGACGACCTGTCCGGGCCCCGGAGTCCAGTCCCGCAGCGTTGCTATACCGAACACGACCTCCCCGTTCTGCCGCCGCACCCGGCCCGAGACAACGACCTTACCCGGCGACGCAGGTTCGGGAATTGTTTCCGCCCGAGGCCCGCGCGGGTGCAGTAGGTTCGACACCATGTGGCCGACCGTGCTCTTGTTGGGGCTCTCGGTGGTGCTCGAACCGATACGCATCGGCCTGGTGGTCCTCATGCTGAACCGGCGACGCCCGATGCTGCAACTGTGGGTATTCCTCTGCGGCGGTGTGACAATGGGCGTGGGTGTGGGCCTGGTCCTGCTGTTCCTGATCGGCGCCACCCCGTTGGCGGGGCACCTGACCATTGCCGGGGTGCAGATCTCGACCGGGCTGATCGCGCTGCTCGTCGCCGCGACGCTGATCACCGGCGCCTCGGCCAGGTTGTTTCGCCGGGTTCCGCCGGGGACGACGATCCGCGGTGTCGGGCGGCTCTCGGCGATCCCGCGGCGGCTTCTGCACGGCGATTCGCTGTGTGTCGCCGCGGTCGCCGGGCTGGGAGCCGCGCTGCCGTCGGCGAACTACCTGGGGGCCATGGCGGCAATCCTCGCCTCCGGTGCCGTACCCGCGGTGCGGGCCGAAGCGCTGCTCGCATTCAACGCCGTGGCGTTCGCGATGGCCGAGATCCCGCTGATCAGCTACGTGGTGGCGCCGCACAGGACGCGCGCCGCCGCAGCCGAACTGAGGGACTGGCTGCGCGCCCGGACGCAACGCGGCGCCGGTTTCATGGTGGGAGCGGGCGGCTGCCTCATGCTCACGCTCGGATTGAGCAGGCTCTGAGGACCGGCGCAGTGGCATCAGCGGATTCGGTGAACAGATTGCTGGGCGGGGCCGTGGCGGTGGGGCTGCTGGCGTGGGCGGGGCCGGTGGACGACGGCGTCGCCTCCGCCGACACCGCCTTGATCGTGCCCGGCACCGCGCCGTCCCCGTACCAGCCACTGAGGTCGCTGTACCACTTCGATCCCGCGACCCGGCCCGAGATCGGCGCGAACTATTACAGTCCCGATGCCACCCGGCGCGTCATTGCCTATCCCGGCAGCTTCTGGCCGGTGACCGGCTTGCAGTCGCCGACCGTCGGCAGTTCGGTGGCCACCGGAGCCGCCAACCTGGACGCGGCCATCCGCGGCACCGGCGGGCCCATCTCGGTGGCCGGGCTGTCGCAGGGCGCACTGGCGCTCGACCGGGAACAGGCAAGGCTCGCCAACGACCCGAATGCGCCGCCGCCGGACCGGCTGACGTTCATCAAAGCCGGTGACCCCGACAACCTGCTCTCCCGTGCGTTCAAGCCGGGAACCCACATCCCCGTGCTCGACTACACCGTTCCGGCACCGGTGGAAAGCCAGTACGACACGGTCAACGTCGTCGGCCAGTACGACATCTTCTCCGACCCGCCCCACCATGTGGGGAACCTGCTCGCCGATCTCAACGCGGTCGCCGCGGGCGGGTACTACGGCCACAGCGCCACCGCGTTCTCCGACCCCGCCCGCGTGGCGCCGTGGGACGTCACGACGACGACCAACAGCCTGGGCGCCACCACGACGACCTACTTCATCCGCAGCGCCCGGCTACCGCTGGTGCGGGCACTGGTGGACATGGCCGGTCTGCCGCCCGAGGCGGCGGGCACGCTCGACGCGGTGCTGCGGCCCATGATCGACCGGGCCTACGCCCCGGGGCCGGCAGCGCCCGGGAACCCTGTCCGCCTGCTCACCGGAGTCGGCCACGCTCCCGCCGTCGCCCCGTCGGTCAGCGTTCCCGTGTCAGGCACCACCACCGCCCTCAGCGCCGCCAGGGCCGCCAGGGCCGCGACGAACGCTCTGCGGGGTGCCCGCGCGCTCAAGGGCGCCAAGGGCGCGCTGGGGACGATCAGACGCCTGCTGCCCAAGGGTAAATGACCTCAGAGGCGCAGGCCGTGGTCCATCCGGAAGCCGATCAGGTCCTCGGCGTCGGCCGGCATGCGCAGTTCCTCGGGCAGCAGCGATGTGCGCTCGGTGGGACGGGTGCGCCGGCGATCACGCCGTAACGGCCAGCGCAGCGACGGGCGCCACCAGTTCGCCTCGCCCACCAGCACCGCGATGGCCGGCACCGTGACGGTGCGAACCAGGAAGGTGTCCAGCAGCAGCCCGGTGCCCAGGACGAAGGCGTCCTGGACGACGCTGCTGAGGCTGGCGAACAGCAGGCCGTACATCGAGGCGGCCATGATCAGCCCGGCCGCGGTGATCACCCCTCCCGTCGAGCCCACCGTGCGGATCACCCCGGAGCGCAGGCCCGCAGCCGATTCGTCACGCAGTCGGGAGACGAGCAGCATGTTGTAGTCGGCACCCACGGCGACCAGCACGACGAAGGTCAATCCGGGGACGCTCCAGTGCAACTCGCGGCCGAGCAGGAACTGGAACACGATGACGCCGACACCCAGCGCCGCCATGTAGGACAGGATGACCGAGCCGATCAGGTACAGCGGCGCGACGACCGCGCGCAGCAACAGGATCAGGATCAGCAACACGATGCAGATGGTCATGACGACGATGAGCCGGACGTCGTGATCGGAATAGTCGCGCATGTCCTTGAGCACCGCCGGTAAACCCACCACCGAGACGGCGGCATCGGCCAGCGTGGTGTTCGGTTGGGCGCCCCGAGCAGCGGCCGTGATCGCGCGGACCTGGTCCGCGGCGGCGGCGCCGAACGGATCGAGGTTCGTCTGGATCAGGTACCGTACCGCGTGCCCACTGGGCGAGACGAAGGCCGAGGCGAGTTTTCTGAGTTCGTCGACATTCAAGTTACCCAACAGGTCCCGCGCGCCGGGTGGCATCTCGGCGGGCGTGCCCCCCGCGCCGAGGGCGTACGTCAACACCTGCGGCGGAATGTAGAACCCCGCCATCGCCGGCGTGGTCGCCTCGTCCCTCATTCCCAGCAGGAAATCCGACGCCTCGCCCAGCCCGAGGCCCATCTTCTTGACCTGGTCGACCAGCGACTGCACCCCGTCGGCCAGTTGCCGGCTCCCGTCGGCGAGCGAGGTGGCGCCCTGCTGCAGGAAACCGACCTTGCCCCGCACGCCACCGGGCTCACCCATCCCCAGCGCACCCAGGGCGCCCACGGCGGCGCTCAGCGCCTTGCGCAAGCCGGCCACCGTGGCCGCCAGGGTCTGCAGGGCATGCGTCGACCGCAGCTCCCGCGCCAATTCCGAAAGCTTGCCCAGGGTTCCGTCGTCGCGGGCGATGACCACACGCCGCAATTGCGTGCGCGCCTTGGCGCAGCCCGGCTCGGCGTCGCACATCGGGCTGCCGTCGAGTGCGCCCAGTACCGGGCCGGCCCAGTCGGAGTTGGCGGCCACGAAATCAGCGTCGGCACCGATGCTTTCGCCGAGTCTGCGCATGCTGCCGACCAGTTTCGCCGCTCCGTCGAGTTCCCCGAGTGTCCGGTGTCCGCCGAAGGCGCTGCCCAGGTAGGACAGCGCGTCGAGGAGACCGCCGGCCGTGGCGACGGCGCGGTTCACCTGGTCCCGCACATCGCCCAGCTTGGCCGCCATCAGATGGGCTCCGTCGGTCAGCTTGTCGAGATCTCCGGCGTGCCCGGTGATCTGCTCGGCGCCGTCCTGCAGCTTTTCGCCGACTTCGCCGGCCTGCCAGGACGCCCTGGCCTGCTGCAGCGACCGGCCCATGGGTCGCGTGATGCCCCGCACCGCCGCGACACCCGGAACCTGGCTGACCCGTCGCGCCGCCTCCTCCAGGTCGGCGAGGCTGCGCGGTGTGCGCAAGTCGCGCGGCGAGGTGATGACCAGGTATTCGGGGACGATCAAGTTGGGCGGGAAATGGCGGTCCAGAGTGGCGTATCCGAGCGAGCTGGCGACCCAGGGCGGCAGGCTCTTGCGCTCGTCGAAGTTGTAGTGGGCCATGCCCGCGCAGCCGGCCAGGATGACCAGCACCACCGCACTCGCCAGCAGATGCGCCCAGGGCCGCCGCACGATGTGAATCCCGGATCGACGCCACAGCCGCCGGGTCAGCTCGCGGCGCGGCGCAACCCAGCCACGGCGCCCGGTGAGCACCAGCAGGGCCGGCAGCAACGTCACCGCGGCCAGGAACACCACCACGATCGACACACCCAGCACCGGGCCGACCGTTCGCAGGATCCCGAGCCGGGTGAAGATCATCGCCAGGAACGTGACCGCGACGGTGGCCGCCGAGGCGGCGATCACCTTGCCGATCGATGCCAGCGCCCGCACCACCGCCTGGTCGGATTCCATTCCGCACCGCAGACAGTCGTGATAACGGCTGACGAGGAACACGGCGTAGTCGGTCCCCGCGCCCACCATCATTCCGCTCATGAAGATGACGGTCTGGTTGGCGACGCCCAATCCCAGCGTCCCGATTCCGGCCACCACGCGCTGCGCGACGAGGACGGACAGGCCGATCGTCAGCAGCGGCAACAGCATGGTGACCGGGTTGCGATAGATGACCAGCAGGATGACGAACAACAACAGCGGGATCGCGAGCTCGATCCGGGTCCTGTCCCGCTGGCCGGTGCGGTTGAGATCGGCGACGGTGGCCGCGGGGCCGGTCAGGTCGGCGCGCAGCGTCGACCCGGCGACGGCGTGCCCGACGATGTCGGCGACCCGCGCGTACGCCTGTTTGGACTCCCGCGAGCTCAACTCGCCCGGAAGACTGACCGGCAGGATCCAGGCCTTGTGGTCCTTGCTGGTCAGGACATCGCGCAGCGGCGGCGTCGCCAGGAAGTCCTGCACCGTCACGACATCGCGGGTGTCGCGGCGCAGCGTGCCGACCAGGTTGCGGTAGACGGCTTCGTCGGCCGGGCTCAGCCCCTTGGGATCGACCAGCACCACCACCGCCAGGCTGTCGGACCCGGCTTCTGCGAATGCCGCCGTCATGCGTTCGTTCGCGACGGACGACGGCGCGTACTGCGGCAGGATGTCCA
>NZ_JBYCLC010000018.1:0-8051 GCF_057473685.1 Mycobacterium sp. TH-M116
TTACGTCAGGGAGCTCTTTTCGGCGCTGGCGAAGCGTTACAACGTGATGACCGATGCGTGGACGTTGGGGCTGCATCGCGTGTGGAAGCGGCAGGCCATGCGAATTTGCGCCCTCGAGCGCGGCGAACGGGTACTCGACGTGGCGACCGGTACGGGTGATCTGGCGTTCGCGGAGGCGGCGGCGGTCGGGGCGCAAGGCCAGGTGGTCGGCGTGGACTCCTGTGCCCCGATGCTCGGGGTCGCCCGGCGGCGCCGTCGCGGGGTCGTCGACTTCCAGGAGGGCGACGCCATGGACCTGCGGTTCCCGGATGCGTCGTTCGACGTGGTCACCATCGGTTTCGGGCTGCGCAACGTCGCCGATCGCGGTAAGGCGTTGCGCGAGTTCCGGCGCGTGCTGCGGCCCGGCGGCCGGCTGGTGGTGCTCGATTTCAGCACGCCGACTTCGACGGCCCTGAAAGCAGTTCACGACTTTCTCTACTTTGGCGTGATGCCGGCGGTGGGGTGGGCCTTTTCCTGGCATCGCGACGCCCATCGCTACACCTCCGATTCGATCCGCACCTGGTTGTCCCGTGATGAGCTGAGCAAGGCGATGCGGGAGGCGGGTTTTCTCGATGCCCGCTACGTCTCGCTGAGCACCGGGTTCGCTACGGTCCATGTCGGTTCGCGCGCGGCAGGGCGACACGGGCCGGGATCACGCGACGCCGCGGAAGTGTCGACGATTTAGGATCACTTCCGGGGAGCCGGAACGAAAACCGTCCCGGCCCGTGTAGACATACTGCTTTCACCGTGAACACCACAGCGAGCGGGCCAGACCAGGTTGGAGCATGTCATGCCGGCAATCGTCCTCATCGGCGCCCAATGGGGTGACGAGGGCAAAGGTAAGGCCACTGACCTGCTCGGTGGACGCGTGCAGTGGGTGGTGCGCTATCAAGGTGGCAACAACGCCGGTCACACGGTGGTGCTGCCCGGTGGGGAGAACTTCGCGCTGCACCTGATCCCGTCGGGGGTGCTGACGCCCGGGGTCACCAACGTCATCGGCAACGGTGTGGTGGTCGACCCCGGTGTCCTGCTCGACGAACTCACGGGATTGCAGCACCGCGGCGTCGACACCTCCAAGCTGCTGATCTCGGCCGACGCGCATCTGCTGCTGCCGTACCACGTCGCGATCGACAAGGTTACCGAGCGCTACATGGGCAGCAAGAAGATCGGTACCACCGGCCGCGGAATCGGGCCGTGCTACCAGGACAAGATCGCCCGCATGGGCATCCGGGTGGCCGATGTGCTCGACCCGGAGCTGTTGACCCACAAAGTCGAGGCCGCACTGGAGCTGAAAAACCAGATCCTGGTCAAGATCTACAACCGCAAGGCACTCGACGCGCACCAGGTGTGCGAGGCACTGCTGGAGCAGGCCGACGGTTTCCGGCACCGCATCGCCGACACCCGGCTGCTGCTCAACAATGCGCTGGAGGCCGGTGAGACGGTGCTGCTGGAGGGCTCGCAGGGCACCCTGCTCGACGTCGACCACGGCACCTACCCCTATGTGACGTCGTCGAATCCGACCGCCGGCGGCGCGGCCGTCGGCTCGGGCATCGGACCGACGCGGATCACCACCGTGTTGGGGATTCTGAAGGCCTACACCACCCGCGTGGGTTCGGGCCCGTTCCCCACCGAATTGTTCGACGAGAACGGCGAATACCTGACCAAGACCGGCGGTGAGTTCGGTGTCACCACCGGACGTCGCCGCCGCTGCGGCTGGTTCGACGCCGTGATCGCCCGCTACGCCACCCGCGTCAACGGCATCACCGACTACTTCCTGACCAAGCTCGACGTGCTCTCCAGCCTGGACACGGTGCCGGTGTGCGTCGGTTATCGGCTCGACGGCAAACGCACCCACGACATGCCCATGACCCAGAGCGACCTGGCCCGCGCCGAGCCGATCTACGAGGAGCTGCCCGGTTGGTGGGAGGACATCTCGGCGGCCCGCGAGTTCGACGACTTGCCGGCCAAGGCGCGTGACTACGTGTTGCGGCTCGAAGAGCTTGCCGGAGCACATGTCTCGTGCATCGGTGTCGGTCCGGGCCGGGAGCAGACCATCGTGCGCCGGGACATCCTGGCGGCCCGCGCGTGACGGCCACCGAACCGGATCCCAAAGACATCGATCCCGAATACGAGCGCCACGGCGGCTTCCCGGAGTACGGCCCGGCCAGCCCGGGTCCCGGGTTCGGCCGGTTCGTGGCCCACATGCGCCGGTTGCAGGACCTCGCCGTGTCCGCGGACCCCGGCGACGACGTCTGGGACGAGGCAGCCGGCCGCGTCGCGTCGCTGGTGGGGCTGCTGGCACCGTTCGAGGCCGGCGAGGGCAGGGCGCCGGCCGGGCGGACGCCGGACCTGCCGGGCATGGGCAGCCTGTTGCTGCCGCCGTGGACGCTGACGCGCTACGGCCCCGACGGGGTCGAAATGGCGGGCGGTTTCAGCAGGTTTCACGTCGGCGGCAACCACGCGGTGCACGGCGGTGTGCTGCCGCTGTTGTTTGACCACATGTTCGGCATGATCTCGCACGCCGCGGGCAGGCCGATCAGCCGCACCGCCTTCCTGCACGTCGACTACCGCAAGGTCACCCCCATCGAGGTGCCGCTGACCGTGCGCGGCCGCCTCACCGCCGCGGAGGGCCGCAAGGGTTTCGTGTCCGCGGAGCTGGTCGACGGCCAGGACTCGGTGCTGGCCGAGGCGAACGGCCTGATGGTGCGGTTGCTGCCCGGCCAGCCCTGAGTCGGGTCCGCCGCGCCCGCGGGCCGCGCACCTATCCTTGAGCGGTGACCGACGGCGTGACTGGTGAAGGACGGCAAGAACCCGACGACCTGGACGGCAAGACGACGGTGATCGAGTTGGCCCCACCGGTGGGCGGGGCGGATTCCGGCGTCGGAGCCGACGAAAGCGCCGACGCAGCCAGGACCCGCGTGCTGCTGCTGGGTTCGGGTGCACCGGCCCGGGAACTGACGATCGCATTGCGGCGCCTGGGCGCGGAGGTGGTCGTCGCCGACGAGGACCCCGCCGGGCCCGCGCACGCCATCGCCGACCAGTCGCCGGCTGTCACGCCGGTTGACGCCGCCGCGCTGTCGGGTGCCGTCGGGCGGTTGCGGCCGGACGTCGTGGCGACTGCGGCCGGTGCCGTCGCCGGTCGAGCCCTCGAGTCCCTGGAAGGCATCGAGCTGGTGCCGAGCGCCCGCGCCGTTCGGCTCACCGGCGACCCTGAGCGCCTGCGCCGGCTGGCCGCCGACGAATTGGGTCTGCCCACCGCGCCGTTCTGGTTCGTCGGTTCGGTCGGCGAACTCGAGGCGGTGGCCGTCCACGCCGGGTTGCCGTTGCTGGTCAAGCCGGTGGCCGGAGCGCCGGGGCGCGGGCAGTCCGTCGTCACCAAGCGCCACGACCTGGAGGCGGTATGGCAAGGCATTCTCGGGAAGCCGGCGGGGGAGGGCGCGTACCGGGTGCTGGCCGAAACGCTGGTCGACGTGGACTTTTTCATCACCCTGCTGGTGGTGAGCAGCCGCGGTGCACCCGGGCCGCGGATCCAGTTCTGCTCACCGATCGGTCACAGCCGCGCCGAGGCCGACGTGCTGGAGTGCTGGCAGCCCCAGCAGCTGAGCCCGGCGGCGCTCGATGCCGCCAAGTCGATCGCCGCGCGGATCGTCACGTCGCTGGGTGGGCACGGGGTGTTCGGCGTCGAACTGATGATCCACGGCGACGAGGTGTACTTCGCCGACGTCACCGCAGGCCCGCGGGAGAGTGCCTGGGTGACGACGCGCAGCCAGCGGCTCTCGGCGTTCGAACTGCAGGCGCGTGCGATTCTGGGCCTGCCGGTGGACACGATGATGACGTCGCCGGGGGCCGCGCGGGTGATGCGCCCGGGCGCCGGGGTGCCGGCCGCGGACGCGCTGTCCCGCGCGCTCGGCGTGCCCGAAAGCGACGCGCGCCTCTTCGGGCCGGGATCGCGAGCCGCGTCGTGGGTGGCGCTGGCCACGGCGCCGGATGTCGCGGCGGCCCGCGAGCGAGCCCGCGAGCTCGCGGGCCGGGCCGATGTGCCAGACTCGGTGCGATGAGTTACGCGGGAGACATCACGCCGCAGCAGGCGTGGAAGATGCTCAGCGACAACCCCGATGCGGTGCTGGTCGACGTGCGCACCGACGCCGAATGGCGCGTCGTCGGAGTGCCCGATTTGTCGAGCCTGGGCCGCGACGTGGTCTACCTCGAGTGGAATACGTCCGACGGGCGGCTCAACGAGAATTTCGTCGCCGAGTTGCGCGACCTGGTCCCGTCCGCCGGGCGTGAACGGCCCGTGGTGTTCCTGTGCCGTTCCGGCGGCCGCTCCGTCTCCGCGGCCACGGTCGCAACCGAAGCGGGCATCGGCCCGGCTTACAACGTACTGCACGGTTTCGAGGGGCACGCCAGCTTGTGCTGGCGGGCAACGGGATTGCCCTGCAAGGAATTCTGAGGCGTCTGGCTACCCGGCCTGACGTTCGGCCGCATCCGCGTCTTCGGCAGCCGCCAGCGTTTCGGCCTGCTTTCCCGCCTGGTCCAGTAGTGGCCGCGCGTAGATCATCTGACTGGTGATCGCCATCTGGCCTCGGGTCCGGCCCAGGAAAGAGATACCCCAGGCGAGCAAGGCGGCGGCCCGGTTACGGTGCCCGACAAGGTAATACAGATGCAATAGCAGCCACGCCAGCCAGGCGATGAAGCCGCCGAACTCGAGCTTGCCGACTTTCGCGACCGCGCTGTAGCGCGAAACGAGCGCCATGCTGCCCTTGTCGCGGTAGGCGAACGGCTTTCGCGTGGCCGGGGCGTCGGTGCCCTTGACCGCATGCTTGATGAGGTTGGCCGCGTACCGCGCCCCCTGGATCGCCCCCTGCGCCATGCCGGGAACGTCGGGCACCGACATCAGATCGCCGACGACGAACACGTACGGGTGGCCCCTGACGGTGAGATCGGGCTCGACGACCACTCTTCCGGCGCGGTCGGTTGCAGTTCCGCAGGACTGCTCGGCGATCATCGTGCCCAGTGGGCTGGCCTGCACGCCGGCCGCCCACACCTTGCAGGCGCATTCGATGCGCCGTTCGCCGCCGTCCTTCTCCTTGATCGTGACGCCCCGGTAGTCGACCGCGGTCACCATCGTGTTGAGCTGGATCTCGACTCCCATCTTCTCCAGCCGGCGCTGCGCGATGAGACCCAGCTTGTCGCCCATCGGCGGGAGCACCGCGGGCGCGGCGTCGAGCAGGATGACTCGGCAGTCGCTGGGTTCGATAGTGCGATATGCCCCGGCCAGGGTGCGTTCGGCGAGCTGAACGATCTCGCCGGCCAATTCGACGCCGGTGGGTCCGGCCCCGACCACCACGAACGTCAGACGTCGCTGCCGCTCGTCCGGATCGGTGGCGACCTCGGCCGCCTCGAACGCGCCGAGGATTCGGCCCCTGAGCTCGAGGGCGTCATCGACGGTCTTCATGCCGGGCGCGAAAGTGGAGTACTCGTCGTGGCCGAAGTAGGACTGCTGGGCGCCGGCGGCCACGATCAGGCTGTCGTAGGGCGTCACCGTTTCGATACCCATCAGGTGCGACGTCACCGTCTTGGCCGTGAGGTCGATCGCGCTGACCTCGCCCCACAGCACCCGGATGTTCTTCTGCTTGCGCAGGACGAGTCGGGTGGTCGGCGCGATGTCGCCCTCCGACAGGATGCCCGTGGCCACCTGATACAACAGCGGCTGGAACAGGTGGGTGGTCGTCTTGGAGACCAGGGTGATCTCGACTCGACTTCCCTTGGGCGCACGCGTGAGCGACTTGGCCGCTGTCAGCCCGCCGAATCCGCTCCCGATGATGACGACGCAATGGCGCGACATGCTCGCCCCCTCTGGTTGCCGGTGCCGGCCGTGTGTGGCGCACCACTACCGTACGACGCCGGCGGAGGTGTCGGGATCTGACGTGTCGGGCGCCGGGCTGTGAGCGGCCCGCGGTGTGCTGCGACATCGACCACACGATTCCCCGGTTTTCGGGTCAAGTGTGCGGCCGCCTGCATCGAGTGTGAATCCTGGGCGTCGCGCGTGAAACGTGGGCGGGAAAATCGCGAAAATTCCGCCCCCCGTTCACGCTCGACGCCGTCAGCCCACACTCGACGCCAGGAGGGGCAGACAGAAAGCGGCAAGCGCACGACCGGCCGACACACCAGCACCAGGTTGGTGACAAGTCGGGAATCTACCCCCATCCGGTGCCGGTAAAGACAGCTGGCGAGCTTCGCTGCGGCGTTCAACGTCAAGCATTGTGAGATGGCTATAAGTGTCTTACAATTATCCAGTGTGCGCATCGAAATTTTGCCCCACGCGTGGCAGCACAGCATTACAGGTGATGAGATGCGCGCGGTGATCTCGTATCCGCTTCTGCGGTACGCGATCGTCACGCCATGTCCCGATGCGGACTCCTACATGTTCGTGGGCCAGGTTGGGCAAGAACCTTGGATCGAGGTTGCCGCCGAGGATGAGGACGGAGAGACCTGGGCAGTGTTCCATTCGATGCTGCTCACCGAGAAAACCGCGAACGATATCTACGACATTTCAGGAAGCGCCATCGATCTTCGGGGTCAGGTGGTGAGGCAGCGGCTGTTCATCGGTCCGCAGTATGGAAAGGAGAACTAACGATGGCTAAGCGGAGCGCGAAGGACTACGCCGAGATGAGCCGCGCCGTCGAGTCCGGTGATTACACGGTTGCCGGCCCCTTGGAGATGGGATCGACGCTGCGGATGGGCCGCCCGGTCGGTGAGAGCCGCCGGGGTTCCAGCCCGACACGCACCATACGATTGCCCGCTGAGTTGAACAGGCGGTTGGATGCCTATGTATCCGCCGAACACACCACACCCAGCGAGGTCATGCGCCACGCGCTCGATGAGTACCTCGGACGCATCGGGGCGTGACGGAGCAGGCCAGCCCGCGACGAGACGGTGCTCCTGTCGCTTGTACAGCTTCAACACAGCCAGTCGACCTACCTCAGGTGTCGCAAATGACACCCCATGCCTATCATTGGACTCCTACCAGCCCTTTTGTTGCCGACAGTCAAGCGAATCGACAGAGCCGCCTGACCTTGGTGACAAGTCGGCTATCTACCCCCTTCACGCGGGTTTACGACTCAGCCACCTATAGGCATCGTCCACACGACGGGCTTACCTGTGAACCATTGGGCCACAGTCACTTCGCCGTTCTGACGATGGCGAGGTCGTGGTCATGTAGCGCGGTGATGAGTGCGCGGGTCCCATCGTCGGGTTGTGGCGCCAGTTCGTGTGCGATGGCTGTGCGCACCACGGCCGATACCGGTAGGCCGCGTTCTGCGGCAGCGGCGCGTAGCCGGGTCATCTCATCGTCGGTGAGGCGCACGGTGAGGGTTTGGGCTTTTTCGCGGTTGGGGTGGGTGGCCGGCGCGGTCGTGTATTCAGAGCTGTCGCCGGCTTCCATCTCGCGTGCCTCGTTGAGTAGGTTGCTGAGCTCGTTGTTCACTGGTTGTTCCTGTCCCGGTATGTGCTCTGATCGGTGGCGTTGGCCGGCCAGCAGTTCGCGCCGTATTGCTGGTCCTCGTGGCTAACGACGATGACGACGAGCACTGCGTTTGCGGTCGGCGAGAAACCATGAACCGGCTGCTTTTGCCCGAACGGCTTTTGGGGTCGGGGATGAACCCCACCACGTCGGGATCGTTGACGGCTTCGGTCGCCATCTCGACGGTGGTGCGGTGTTTGTCCCACATATGGGTGACCACGTCGCTGGGCCAGTGCAACTCGGTCACCCACTCAGTGTATGACAAATGTATTGCATCTGGGCATAAATATCTGACCTTTGTCGCAAGTCGATGATCTACCCGCTTCAGCATTGCGTGCTGAGTGCCTCGGACGACGGGGCATGGTCGCGAAAACACTTGAAATGTAATACGGACATGTATTACATTTAGGTGTGTTGGTCGACTGGTCCAGACGCGGTGACTACATCGCCAAGCATGGAGTCACACCTGAGCAGGCCGACGAGGCGCTAA
>NZ_JBYCLC010000019.1:0-8971 GCF_057473685.1 Mycobacterium sp. TH-M116
GGCCCTGAGCGTTGCCGCGTCGTCGCGCGGCTTGGGCGCCTTCCAGCTCTTGGGGTTGCCGAGAAAGATCTGCACCACGTCCGCGCCCTCGGCCGCTGCCGCGGCCAACGGGTCCGTCGGGCTGACATGCGAACCGATGAGCACGTCGGCCAGTGTATTGAGCCCTACCGGCGCCGAGAGTCACGCCAGCGTGACGTCGGGACACGACGGCCACGCTGACGTGACGCTCGGCGTAACGCCTGACTACCGGTAGTCGCTGTACCCGTAGTCGTCCAGCGGAACCGCGGCGCCGGCGGCCTGGCCGAAGTCCGGGCTGTAGTACTGGTCCTCGTAGGACGGGATGGTGTACGCCGCCGCCCGGGCCTCCTCGGTGGGCTGCACCGCGATGTTGCGGTAGCGGTTGATGCCCGTACCGGCCGGGATCAGCTTCCCGATGATCACGTTCTCCTTCAGACCCTGCAGCTTGTCGCTGCGGCAGTTGATCGCCGCGTCGGTCAGCACCCGCGTGGTTTCCTGGAAGGACGCCGCAGAAAGCCACGAGTCGGTGGCCAGGCTCGCCTTCGTGATACCCATCAGCACCGGGCGGCCGGCCGCGGGCTCGGCGCCCTCGGCCACCACCCGGCGGTTCTCCGCCTCGAACTCCGCACGGTCGATCAGCGAGCCGGGCAGGAACTCCGTCGCGCCCGAGTCGATGATGGTGACGCGGCGCAGCATCTGCCGGACGATCACCTCGATGTGCTTGTCGTGGATCGACACACCCTGAGCGCGGTAGACCTCCTGGACCTCGCGGACCAGGTGGATCTGCACCTGGCGGGGGCCCTGCACGCGCAGCACCTCGTGCGGGTCGGCCGAGCCTTCCATGAGCTGCTGGCCCACCTCGACGTGGTCGCCGTCGGACAGCACTCGCTCGGAACCGTCCTCGTGCTTGAACACCCGCAGACGCTGCCGCTTGGAGAGCTTGTCGTAGACGACCTCCTCGCCGCCGTCGTCGGGGACGAGGCTGATCTTGTAGAAGCGCTCACCGTCCTCGAGATGGACCCGCCCCGTGACGTCGGCGATCGGCGCCTTGCCGCGCGGCACCCGCGCCTCGAACAACTCCTGCACCCGGGGCAGACCGCCGGTGATGTCCTCACCCACCCCACCCTGGTGGAAGGTGCGCATGGTCAGCTGGGTCCCGGGCTCGCCGATGGACTGGGCGGCCACGATCCCGACAGCTTCCCCGATGTCGACCAGCTTGCCGGTCGCCATGGACCGCCCGTAACACGTCGCGCACACACCGGTGCCGGTGGTGCACGTCAGCACCGAGCGCACCTTGACCGACGTGATGCCCGCCGCCAGCAGGGCGTCGATCGACGGGTCGCCGAGGTCCTCGCCGCGGGCGACGACGACGTTGCCGGCCTCGTCGAGGGCATCGGCGCCCAGCGTCCGCGCGTAGGCGGAGGTTTCGATGTACGGGTCGCGGATCAGCGTTCCGTCCGGCTGGCGCTCGGCCAGCTCGACAACGATGCCGCGCTCGGTCTGGCAGTCGTGCTCTCGCACGATGACGTCCTGGCTGACGTCCACCAGACGACGGGTCAGGTAACCGGAGTCAGCGGTGCGCAACGCGGTGTCCGCCAAGCCCTTTCGGGCACCGTGGGTGTTGATGAAGTACTCCAGCACGGTCAGCCCCTCACGGAAGGACGACTTGACCGGACGCGGGATGAACTCACCCTTGGGATTGGTCACCAGACCCTTCATGCCGGCCAGCGTTCGGGTCTGAGTGAAGTTACCCGTGGCGCCCGAGTCGACGATCGTGATGATCGGGTTGTCGCTGGGGTAGTGCTCGCGAAGCGCCTGCCCGACCTCGTCGGTGGCTTCCTTCCAGATCTCCACCAGCGCCTCGTTGCGCTCGTCGTGGTTCAGAGCACCACGCTGGAACTGCTTTTCGAGCTTGTCGGCGCGCTCCTCGTAATGGTCGAGGATCTCCTTCTTGCGCGGCGGCACCAGCACGTCGGCCATCGAGACCGTGACGCCACTTCGGGTCGCCCAGTAGAAGCCGGCGTCCTTGAGCTTGTCGACGGTCTGCGCGACCACGATCATCGGGAAGCGCTCGGCCAGGTCGTTGATGATTGCGGCCTGCACCTTCTTGTGCATCTGCTTGTTCACGAACGGATAGCCGTGCGGCAGCAGTTCGTTGAACAGCACGCGGCCCAACGTGGTCTCGGCGGTCCAGGCATCGCCCGACCGCCAGCCGTTGACGCCGAACAACTCGGCCTCGACCTCGGCCGGCGGACGCAGCTGCGTCAACCGCACCTTGATCTTGGCCCGCACCGACAGCACGCCGCGGTCGAACGCCATGATGGCCTCGGCCGGCGAGGAGTACACGCCCACCTCCGGACGGTCCTTCGCAGCCGCAACGTGTTCGCCGGCGTCGCCGTCGATCTCGGTGGTCAAGAAGTACAGCCCGGTCACCATGTCCAGTCGCGGCATGGCCAGCGGGCGGCCGGACGCCGGCGACAGGATGTTGTTGGACGACAGCATCAGGATGCGCGCCTCGGCCTGCGCCTCGGCACTCAGCGGCAGGTGTACGGCCATCTGGTCGCCGTCGAAGTCGGCGTTGAACGCCTCACACACCAACGGGTGCAGCTGAATCGCCTTGCCTTCCACCAGCATCGGCTCAAAAGCCTGGATGCCCAGGCGGTGCAGCGTGGGCGCGCGGTTCAGCAGCACCGGGTGCTCGGCGATGACCTCTTCGAGCACGTCCCACACCTGCGGACGCTGACGCTCCACCATCCGTTTGGCGCTCTTGATGTTCTGCGCGTGGTTGAGGTCGACGAGCCGCTTCATCACGAACGGCTTGAACAGCTCCAGCGCCATCAGCTTGGGCAGACCGCACTGGTGCAGCTTGAGCTGCGGGCCGACCACGATGACACTGCGGCCCGAGTAGTCGACGCGCTTGCCGAGCAGGTTCTGACGGAACCGGCCCTGTTTGCCTTTGAGCAAGTCGCTCAGCGACTTCAGCGGGCGGTTGCCCGGCCCGGTGACCGGGCGGCCGCGGCGGCCGTTGTCGAACAGCGCGTCGACGGACTCCTGCAGCATCCGCTTCTCGTTGTTGACGATGATCTCGGGCGCACCGAGGTCGATCAGCCTTTTGAGCCGGTTGTTGCGATTGATCACCCGTCGGTAGAGGTCGTTGAGGTCCGACGTGGCGAACCGGCCACCGTCGAGCTGCACCATCGGGCGCAGCTCCGGCGGGATCACCGGCACCGCGTCGAGCACCATACCCATCGGCGAGTTGCCCGACTGCTGGAACGCCGCGACCACCTTGAGCCGCTTGAGGGCGCGAAGCTTCTTCTGCCCCTTACCGTTTCGGATGACATCCCGCAGGATTTCGGCTTCGGCGTCGATGTCGAAGTTCTCCATCAGCTTCTGGATCGACTCCGCACCCATCGCGCCCGTGAAGTACTCGCCGTAGCGGTCGACGATCTCACGGTAGAGGTTCTCGTCGACGATCAGCTGCTTGGGTGCCAGCTTGGTGAAGGTGTTCCAGATCTCCTCCAGCCGGTCCAGCTCACGCTGGGTACGGTCACGGAGCTGACGCATCTCCCGCTCGCCGCCGTCGCGCACCTTGCGCCGCGCGTCGGCTTTGGCGCCCTCGGCCTCCAGCTCGGCCAGGTCGGCCTCGAGCTTCTGTGCCCGCGCCTCGAGGTCGGCGTCACGCTGGTCCTCGACGGCCTTGCGCTCCACCATCATCTCGGCCTCGAGCGTCGACAACTCGTTGTGCCGCATTTCGTCGTCGACCGAGGTGATCACATAGGCCGCGAAGTAGATGATCTTCTCGAGATCCTTCGGGGCCAGGTCGAGCAGGTAACCCAACCGCGACGGCACGCCCTTGAAGTACCAGATGTGCGTGACGGGCGCGGCCAGCTCGATGTGGCCCATCCGCTCCCGACGCACCTTGGCGCGGGTCACCTCGACGCCGCAGCGCTCACAGATGATGCCCTTGAAGCGGACGCGCTTGTACTTGCCGCAGTAGCACTCCCAGTCGCGAGTCGGTCCGAAGATCTTCTCGCAGAACAGGCCGTCCTTCTCCGGCTTCAGCGTCCGGTAGTTGATCGTCTCCGGCTTTTTGACCTCGCCGTAAGACCATTGCCTGATGTCCTCCGCGGTGGCCAGACCGATGCGGAGTTCATCGAAGAAGTTGACGTCGAGCACGTAACTCCCTTTCCCCTTGCGGGATTAATTACCGACTTGGTTACGCAAAATCCTCAACAGATGCGGATTCGTTGCGCGACAGGTTGATTCCCAGATTCGCCGCGGCCCGCTCCAGATCTTCGTCCTCGCCTTCGCGCAGCTCGATCGCCGCACCGTCGGACGACAGCACCTCGACGTTGAGGCACAGCGACTGCAGCTCCTTGAGCAGCACCTTGAACGACTCGGGGATGCCGGGTTCGGGAATGTTCTCGCCCTTGACGATCGCCTCGTAGACCTTGACCCGGCCGACGGTGTCGTCGGATTTGATGGTCAACAACTCCTGCAGCGTGTAGGCGGCGCCGTAGGCCTGCATGGCCCAGCACTCCATCTCGCCGAACCGCTGACCACCGAACTGAGCCTTACCGCCCAACGGCTGCTGGGTGATCATCGAATACGGGCCGGTGGAGCGGGCGTGGATCTTGTCGTCCACCAAATGGTGCAGCTTCATGATGTACATGTAGCCGACCGTCACCGGGTACGGGAACGGCTCGCCGCTGCGCCCGTCGAACAACCTCGCCTTGCCGTCACCGTCGACCAGCACTTCACCGTCGCGGTTGGGCAGCGTGGACGAGAGTAGGCCCTGCAGCTCCTCCTCCTTGGCGCCGTCGAAAACCGGGGTCGCGACGATCTGGTCGGGCTCGGCGTGCAGCAACTCCTCGGGCAGGTTGACCGCCCAGGAGGGCGAACCCTCGATATTCCAGCCGGACTTGGCTACCCACCCGAGGTGGGTCTCCAGGATCTGGCCGATGTTCATCCGTCGCGGCACCCCGTGGGTGTTGAGGATGATGTCCACCGGGGTTCCGTCGGGCAGGAACGGCATGTCCTCGGCCGCCAGGATCTTGCCGATGACGCCCTTGTTGCCATGCCGTCCGGCCAGCTTGTCGCCGTCGGAGATCTTCCGCTTCTGGGCCACGTAGACACGCACCAGCTCGTTGACACCCGCGGCCAGCTCGTCGTCGTCCTCCCGGGAGAACACCCGGATGCCGATCACCTTGCCGGACTCGCCGTGCGGCACCTTCAGCGAGGTGTCGCGGACCTCCCGGGCCTTCTCCCCGAAGATCGCGCGCAGCAGGCGCTCCTCGGGAGTCAGCTCGGTCTCCCCCTTCGGGGTGACCTTGCCGACCAGGATGTCGCCGTCGCGGACCTCGGCGCCGATGCGGACGATGCCGCGCTCGTCGAGGTCGGCGAGCACCTCGTCGGAGACGTTCGGGATGTCCCGGGTGATCTCCTCGGCGCCCAGCTTGGTGTCACGGGCGTCGATCTCGTGCTCCTCGATGTGGATCGAGGTCAGCACGTCCTCCTCGACGAGGCGGTTGGACAGGATGATCGCGTCCTCGTAGTTGTGACCCTCCCACGGCATGATGGCCACCAGCAGGTTCTTGCCGAGCGCCATTTCGCCGTTCTCGGTGCACGGACCGTCGGCCAGCACCTGGCCGGCCTCGACCCGGTCGCCGGCGTCCACGATCGGCGACTGGTTGGCGCACGTGCCGTGGTTGGATCGCGCGAACTTGCGCATCCGGTAGGTGTGCCGGGTGCCGTCGTCGGCCATCACGGTGATGTAGTCGGCGGAAACCTCCTCGATCACCCCGGCCTTCTCGGCGACGACGACATCGCCGGCGTCGATCGCCGCGCGCAATTCCATGCCGGTGCCCACCAGCGGCGCCTCGCTGCGCACCAGCGGAACCGCCTGGCGCTGCATGTTGGCGCCCATCAGGGCACGGTTGGCGTCGTCGTGCTCGAGGAACGGGATCATCGCGGTCGCCACCGACACCATCTGGCGCGGCGAGACGTCCATGTAGTCCACCTCGGACGAGGCGACGTACTCCACCTCGCCGGCCTTACGCCGCACCAGCACCCGCGACTCGACGAACCGGCCCTTGTTCTCACCCTCGTCGGCGATCGGCGAGTTGGCCTGGGCGACGACGTGACGGTCTTCCTCGTCGGCGGTCAGGTAGTGGATCTCGTCGGTGACCACACCGTCGACGACCTTGCGGTACGGCGTCTCGATGAACCCGAACGGGTTGACCCGGGCGTACACCGACAGCGACCCGATCAGGCCGATGTTGGGGCCTTCCGGGGTCTCGATCGGGCACATCCGGCCGTAGTGCGACGGGTGTACGTCCCGGACCTCGAGGCCCGCACGCTCACGGGACAGACCGCCCGGTCCCAGCGCCGACAGGCGGCGCTTGTGCGTCAGACCCGACAGCGGATTGTTCTGGTCCATGAACTGCGACAGCTGGCTGGTGCCGAAGAACTCCTTGATCGCGGCGACCACCGGCCGGATGTTGATCAGGGTCTGCGGCGTGATCGCCTCGACGTCCTGGGTGGTCATCCGCTCGCGGACCACGCGCTCCATCCGGGACATGCCGACCCGGATCTGGTTCTGGATCAGCTCGCCCACCGTGCGCAACCGGCGGTTGCCGAAGTGGTCGATGTCGTCGGTTTCCACCGGCACCTCGACCCCGCCCGGGACGGTCATGACCGCGGGCTGGCCATCCTGAGCGGCGTGGTGCAGGCGCACCAGGTACTCGATCGTGGCGACGACGTCCTCTTGGGTCAGCGTGGTCGACGACGTCTGGGCCGGCTGGGCGCTGAGCCCCAGCTTCTTGTTGACCTTGTAGCGGCCGACGCGGGCCAGGTCGTAGCGCTTCTCCTTGAAGAACAGGTTCTCCAGCAGGTTCTGCGCGGACTCCTTGGTCGGGGGTTCGCCCGGACGCAGCTTGCGGTAGATGTCCAGTAGCGCCTCGTCGGTGCCGGCGGTGCTGTCCTTCTCCAGCGTCGACATCATGATCTCGGAGAAACCGAACCGCTCGGTGATTTGCTCGCTGGTCCAGCCCAGCGCCTTGAGCAGCACGGTGACGGGCTGGCGGCGCTTGCGGTCGATGCGCACCCCGACGGTGTCACGCTTGTCGACGTCGAACTCCAGCCACGCACCCCGGCTCGGGATCACCTTGACGCTGTGCAGCAGCTTCTCGGTCGACTTGTCGATGGTCTCGTCGAAATACACACCGGGTGAGCGCACCAACTGGCTGACCACCACGCGCTCGGTCCCGTTGATGATGAAAGTGCCCTTCTCGGTCATCATCGGGAAGTCGCCCATGAACACCGTCTGGCTCTTGATCTCGCCGGTGTTGTTGTTGATGAACTCGGCCGTGACGAACAGCGGGGCCGCGTACGTCATGTCCTTGTCTTTGCACTCGTCGACCGGCGCCTTGACCTCGTCGAAGCGCGGGTCGGAGAACGACAGCGACATCGAGCCGGAGAAGTCCTCGATCGGCGACAGCTCGTAGAGCACCTCTTCGAGGCCGCCCACCGGCTTGCCCTCACCCCGGGCGAGAGCCGACTCCCGCCACCGCGGCGATCCGATCAGCCACTCGAACGAGTCTGTCTGAACGTCGAGCAGCCCCGGAACCTCGAGAGGTTCGCGCAGCTTGGCGAAGGAGATTCGGTCTGGCGCCCCGGGCACGGAGCCGTTCGAGGAACTTCCCTGCGAGGAACTTTGTGGGCGATCCGTCTTGTTCTGGCGGAAACCTGCCAAGATGCATCCTTCCAGCACCTCATGCGACTCACGTGGAACCGGCAGCCACCGGAACTGTTTGCCGCGACATTGTGTCGGTTATGCCGGCAAACGAACTGTCCGGATCTCACGCACGCAACTAGACAGTTGAGCCGCAGAGGGCGACTCAACCTAGAACCACAATGTCAGTGGCGGGTGAGGTGGGCAGGAGGTAGCCAGCGCAACGTCCAACAATAGCGCAGGGTCGATCATTCCTCAACTGCCCATCAATCCCAGCCCTTCGGGACATCGGCGCTGGCTGGCATCTCGACTTTCCCGTGGACACATACTGACCAACAGATTGACCCGTTTGGGCCTCGTCGTCAAGGGGGCGAGGCGGCAAGTTGCGGCGAATTCTCGGCGAACCCGGCCGTGCCCTGCCCCTCAGCCGCCGAACTCGTGCGATTGGTATCTGTGGGTTCCCTCCAGGTCGTCAAGGATCGCGGCCTGAGCCTTCTTGGGCAGCGTGTGCAGCATCTCGCGCACCCGGGCCTGGCGACGTGACACCGCCTTGCGCTCCGGCATGCCGGGGGACGCCACGATCTGCGGCGGGACACCCTCGATCTCCTCCACGCCGCCGGCGTGCTGGCCGGCTTCGAACGCGGCCTGCTCCTCGGCCATGGTGGCCTCGTCCTTCTCCTCGGACATGCCGATGGGCCCGATCCGACGGCCGTTGAGGAACTGCCGCACGACCGGCTCGTCGCTGGTCAGCAGTACTTCCCGAGGCCCGAACATGACCAGCTTGCGGCGGAACAACATGCCCATGTTGTCCGGGACGGTGCGAGCGATGTTGATGTTGTGCGTCACGATCAGCACGGTGGCGTCGATTTGGGCGTTGATGTCCAGGATCAGCTGGCTCAGGTATGCGGTTCGCACCGGGTCCAGACCCGAGTCCGGCTCGTCGCACAGGATGATCTGGGGGTCGAGCACCAGTGCCCGAGCCAGGCTGGCGCGCTTGCGCATACCGCCGGAGATCTCGCCGGGGAACTTCTTCTCGTCGCCGCCCAAGCCCACCAGCGAAAGCTTCTCCATGACGATGTCACGGATTTCGCTTTCTTTCTTCTTGGTGTGCTCACGCAGGGGGAACGCCGCGTTGTCGAACAGGTTCATCGACCCGAACAGCGCACCGTCCTGGAACATCACGCCGAACAGCGTGCGGATCTCGTACAGCTCGCGCGCCGA
>NZ_JBYCLC010000020.1:0-12047 GCF_057473685.1 Mycobacterium sp. TH-M116
TTGCAAGCCAATCGTTCATTGATCGTTATCTACCCCGGGTTATCCACCCGGCGTGCGGGGCTGCCCTGGCTCGTCCACTAGCCTGCAGGCTGACGCGTCTGCGACAGCACGACCCACGACCTACGGAAGGGGCCCCACGTGGAGGTCAAGATCGGTATCACGGACAGCCCGCGCGAGTTGGTCTTCTCCAGTGGGCAGACGCCTGAAGAGGTCGAGGAACTTGTCGCCGCCGCGCTACGCGAAGGATCGGGCCTGCTGGCGCTCAGCGACGAGAAGGGCCGCCGTTTTCTGATCCACACCGCCAATATCGCCTACGTCGAGATCGGTGCCGCTGATGCCCGCCGCGTCGGGTTCGGAATCGGCGCCGACGCTACGGCCGCGCGGGCTGCCGGGAAGGCCGCTAAGAACGAGTGAGCGGCACGTGGGACAGGCCGCCCCAAGCGAACTGAACGGTGCCCTCGACGGCGTCCGCCTTGGAGATCGGGCGGTCGGAGTCCAGCCAGTAGCGGGCGCAGTCCACGCTGATGCCGACGAGTCCCACGGCGATCATCCGGGCGCGGTGAGGGTCCAGTCCGGAATCGGCGCTGATCAGCGCGAACACGGCATCGGTGCAGGATTCGGTGGCCACCCGCACCTGCGCGGCGACCTCGGGTTCGGTCACGTAGTCGTTCTCGAAGATCAGTCGGTAGCCCTGGCTGTCGTGCTCGATGAAGTCGAAGAACGCCTGAACCGCCGCGTGCAGCCGCTCGCGGTTGTCGGTGGTGGCCCGCAACGCCTGCTGCACACCGGAGACGAGTTTGTCGACGTGCCGGTTCAATACCGCCAGATACAACTCGAGCTTGCTCGAGAAGTGTTGATAGAGAACCGGTTTGCTCACCCCGGCTCGCTCCGCGATCTCGTCCATGCCAGCCGCGTGGAAACCGCGGTCGACGAAGACGTCGCTGGCGACGATCAGCAGCTGGCTACGGCGCTCGTCGCGCGGCAACCGGTTGCCACGACGGCTCAAGGGCGCCCTCGAGGGTGCCATCGCCTCTCCGGGCCGAGCGCGGTCACCCGTTCTGACGGCGCGCCGCGCCGCCTTGGTGAGATCGCTCATCGAGTCCCCATCTGATCGTGTGCGGCCGGCCCGCACCACCCGTGCCGGCCGCGCCCGGCTGGTGGCAACAGACATTACTCCCGTGGGGCCCCGCGACCGCCGGTGCTGTCGATGCTGATAGGCAGGCGTGTCGCGCGGGGCATTCGGGCGCGCCGGGGACAGCCCCGGTGCCGCCTGTGTCATCCTGGGAAAATGACGTCCCAGCGGCCGGTACGCGACACCGGCCGGATTCCGGTGCTGCTCGACGGGTGGCGCGAGCCGCTGCGGGCGCTGCGTGACCCGATCGACCGGGCGGCCGGCCGTTCCCGGGCCGACCGTGACCGCCCGCGCCGGTGGCGCAAGCAGACCTCGCTGGGAAAGTTCGTGTCGGCTTACGGCTGGCGAGCCTACGCACTGCCGATTCTGGTGGTTCTGACGGCGGTGGTGATCTACCAGACGGTGACCGGTACGGCCGCGTCGAAGCCCGCGGCCGGCCAGCCCGTCCAGGAATCCCCGGACATCGGCGCGGTGGGCACCGCGATCCTGGACGCGCCGCCGCGCGGGCTGGCCGCCTTCGACGCCAACCTTCCGGCCGGCACGCTGCCGGCCGGCGGCCCGTTCACCGAGGCGGGCGACAAGACCTACCGCGTCGTTCCCGGCACGACGCCGCAGTTCGGCCGTGGTACGGCCAAGGTGTTCAGGTACACCGTCGAGGTCGAGAACGGCCTCGACCCGGCGATGTTCGGCGGGGACGACGCGTTCGCCGAGATGGTCGACCAGACGCTGGCCAACCCCAAAGGCTGGACGCACGACCCCAAGTTCGCGTTCGTCCGGGTTGACGCGGCCGGCGGGGGCAACCCCGACTTCCGGATCTCGCTGGTGTCGCCGGTCACGGTGCGTGAGGGCTGCGGATACGAAGTCGAACTGGAGACGTCCTGCTACAACCCGGCGTTCGGGCCGGACCGGCAGGCCAGGGTCTTCATCAACGAGGCGCGCTGGGTGCGTGGAGCAGTACCGTTTCAGGGGGACATCGGTTCCTACCGGCAGTACGTGATCAACCACGAGGTCGGCCACGCCATCGGGTACTCGCGTCACCAGGCGTGTGACCAGCAGGGCGGTCTGGCACCGGTGATGATGCAGCAGACGTTCTCCACCTCGGACGACGATGCCGCCCAGTTCGACCCTGAATTCGTCAAGGCTGACGGCAAGGCCTGCAAGTTCAATCCCTGGCCGTTCCCGATCGCGTAGATCGTCCGCTGAGACGGCGGCCTTGATGCTTGCCGATGCGCTGTGTGGCCGATGCGCTGTGTGGCTGATGCGCTGAGTAGCCTCGGATCATCGGAGCTGTCAGAGGAGATGTTCGGTGTCGACGTCGTTGCCGCCGCTCGTGGAGCCGGCTGGTGAGCTGAGCCGCGACGAGGTGGCCCGCTACAGCCGCCACCTGGTCATTCCCGATCTCGGCGTGGACGGCCAGAAACGGCTCAAGAACGCGCGTGTCCTGGTCGTCGGTGCCGGCGGGCTCGGCTCGCCGACGTTGCTGTACCTGGCCGCGGCAGGTGTAGGCACGCTCGGCGTCGTCGACTTCGACGTTGTCGACGAGTCGAACCTGCAACGTCAGATCATCCACGGGGTGGCCGACGTCGGACGGCCCAAGGCGCAATCGGCGCGCGACTCGATCCTCGCCATCAACCCCCTGGTCGAGGTGCGCCTGCACGAGTTCCGGCTGGAGAACGGCAACGCCGTCGCACTGTTCGGGCAGTACGACCTGATCGTGGACGGCGCCGACAACTTCGCCACCCGGTACCTGGTCAACGACGCCGCGGTGCTGGCGGGCAAGCCGTACGTGTGGGGATCGATCTACCGGTTCCAGGGCCAGGTTGCGGTGTTCTGGGACGACGCCCCGAACGGGCGCGGCCTGAACTACCGCGACCTGTACCCGGAGCCACCACCCGCCGGGACGGTGCCGTCGTGCGCCGAAGGCGGCGTGCTGGGCATCGTCTGCGCCTCCATCGCCTCGGTGATGGGCACCGAGGCGATCAAGCTGATCACCGGGATCGGCGAACCGTTGCTCGGCCGGCTGGTGCTTTACGACGCGCTGGAAATGACCTACCGCACGATCACGGTCCGCAAGGACCCCTCCACGCCCAAGATCACCGAGCTGGTGGACTACCAGCAGTTCTGCGGCGTGGTGCCCGAGGAGGCGGCCCACGCGGCCGGGGACGTCGAGGGTTCCACCGTCACCCCGGCCGAATTGCGCCGGTGGCTGGACTCCGGCGAGAAACTGGTGCTGATCGACGTCCGCGAGCCCGCGGAGTGGGAGATCGTGCACATCGACGGCGCGCGGCTGATCCCGCAGTCGTCGATCGACTCCGGTGAGGGTCTGGCGATGGTGCCGCCGGACCGCCGGCCGGTCCTGTACTGCAAAACGGGGGTGCGCTCGGCGCAGGCGCTGGCCGCGCTGAAGGGGGCAGGATTCGCCGATGCGGTGCATCTGCAGGGCGGGATCGTGGCATGGGCGCGGCAGATGCAACCCGACATGGTGATGTATTGACCCGGCCGCGGCAAACTGCTCCATTAGGCTGGCCCGTGTGAGCGTCGAACCACCGCCGGACCATGTGCTGTCGGCCTTCGGTTTGACCGGTGTCAAGCCCGCGGCCCTCGGGGCCGGCTGGGAAGGCGGCTGGCGGTGCGGCGAGGTTGTGTTGTCGATGGTCGCCGACCATGCCCGTGCCGCGTGGTCGGCACGGGTGCGCGAGACTTTGTTCGTCGACGGCGTGCGCCTGGCCCGGCCGGTCCGCTCGACCGACGGACGGTACGTGGTTTCGGGCTGGCGGGCGGACACGTTCGTCGCGGGTACACCCGAGCCTCGGCACGACGAGGTGGTGTCGACGGCGGTCCGCCTGCACGAGGCCACCAGCAAGTTGGAACGCCCGCGCTTCTTGACGCAGGGTCCCACCACCCCATGGGCGGAGGTCGACGTCTTCATCGCCGCGGACCGCGCGGCGTGGGAGGAGCGTCCGCTGCAATCGGTCCCGCCGGGGGCGAGGACATCTCCGCCCACCGCGGACGGACAGCGGTCTGTCGAACTGGTCAATCAGCTCGCCACCCTGCGTAGGCCGACCAAGAGCCCCAACCAGCTGGTGCACGGTGATCTTTTCGGGACAGTGCTTTTCGTGGGCACGGCGGCGCCGGGGATCACCGACATCACACCCTACTGGCGGCCCGCGTCGTGGGCCGCGGGTGTGGTCGTCGTCGACGCCCTGTCCTGGGGCGACGCCGACGACGGGCTCATCGAACGCTGGAACGCGCTGCCGGAGTGGTCGCAGATGTTGTTGCGCGCGTTGATGTTCCGCCTCGCGGTCCATGCACTTCATCCCCGCTCGACCGCCGAGGCGTTTCCGGGTCTGGCCCGCACCGCGGCGCTGGTCCGGTTAATGCTCTAGACCCCGGGCGGGAATTGGTGGCGCACCTCGCGCAGCGAGACCCTGCCGTCGACCGCGAGCACCCCTTCGGCGCGCAACAGCTCGAGCTGGCGGGTGCTCAGGTGCCGCGCCGGGCGCCCGGTGGCGGTGATGACCCGGTGCCACGGCAGGTCGGAGGAATCGGTCCCCATGATCCAGCCCACGATGCGCGGACTCGACAGGCCCGCGGCGGAGGCGATGTCGCCGTAGGTGACGACCCGGCCGGAGGGGACGTCCGCCACCAGCGACCGCACCCGTTCGACCTGCTCGTCGGTGACCGGTGCCATGCTCAGCGACCGCCCAGCAATTCGCGGGTCAGCGACGCGACCTCGGCGGGCCTGGCGTAGGGCACCATGTGGTTGCAGTCGAAGTCCAGCAGCCGGAAGTCCGCGCCCAGCCGGTTCCGCAGCCCCGCGATGAGCCGCTCGCCGACGTAGGGCGGCGAGGTCTGCTTGGCCCGCACCAGCGTCGTCGCCGTTCCCGGCGGCGGTAGCACGACCTCGCGCGCGAGTTCGCTCCAGTACGACACCATCGCCGGCAGGCTGACCCGCCAGCTGTAGCGCCCGCCCGGCAGCTCGATCAGGTGCTCGTCGATCTCGGCGTCGAGCAGCGCGGGGTCCACGTCCGCCCACGAGCCCGTCGCCTTCTCCCCGCGGGCCTCCGTGGGGTCGGCGTAGTCGGGGGAGGCCAGCATCGCATCGGCGATCTCGGCCATCCAGCCGCCGTCCAGCCCGACCGCCGGATCGAGCAGCAGCAGCGCGGCCACCCGGTCCGGCCGGGCCGCGGCCAGGTGCATCGCCAGCGCGCCGCCGAACGAGTGGCCGACCACCAGCACCGGCGCGTCGGCCCGATCGTCGAGCAGCGCCCCCAACGCGGCGACGTTGGCGTCGATGCTCCACGGCGCCGCCCACGACGAGCGGCCGTGGCCGAGCACGTCGGGCGCGGCCACGGTGATTCCGGGCAAGTAGCCGGCCAGGTGACGCCAGCGCTGCCCGTGGCCGGTCAGCCCGTGGATGGCCAGCACGCGCACCGGACCCGACGGGCCGTAGCGGTGCACGTGCAGGTCTGCGCTCATCCGTCGATCGTGCCAGGTGCGGGCTTACCCGATGTCGTCCCAGTCGTCGTCGGTGGGCACGACGAAAGCCTGGTCGAGCACGTCGGCTTCGTTGGCATCGCGATCCGCGGCGGCGGCACTCAGGTACGTGGTGTCCAGGCCGGACTCGTCGTCGGCATCGACTGGCTGACGCTGTTCCTGTGCGTCGGCTTCCGGAACCTCGTCGTCGGGAACGAGGCCCTCGACGTCATTCACCATCGGATACCTCCTCACCTCTCGTCGAACTGTTCCGGTCGAGTCTATTGATCCGCCCGAGCCGGCGGCATCGGCGCAGGCTCGGGCGGATCATGTCGGACCCCCGTGATTGCATGCAGTCATGTCGCACACCTGGGACGCCGAGGCGCGTGCGGTCATGGCGCCGGGCGTACGCGGCCTGGTCCGGATCGTGGGCGGGCCCGGCACCGGCAAGAGCAGCCTTTTGGCCGACGTGGCGATCGCCCGGATCGGTGCCGGCGCCGATCCCGAATCGGTTCTGCTGCTCACCGGTTCGGGCCGGATCGGGGCGGGCGCCCGCAGCGCGCTGACGACGGCGCTGCTGCGCTCGCGCGGCGTCGGTGCATGCCGGGCCGCGGTTCGCGAACCGTTGGTGCGCACCGTGCACAGCTACGCCTACGCGGTGTTGCGGCGCGCCGCCGAGCGAGCGGGTGACGCGCCGCCGCGGCTGGTCACCAGCGCCGAACAGGACGCCATCATCCGCGAACTGCTGGCCGGGGATGTGGCGGACGGCCCCCGCGCGGCATCCGCGTGGCCGGACCATCTGCGGCCTGCCCTGAGCACCGCCGGCTTCGCGACCGAGCTGCGAAACCTGATGGCGCGCTGCGCTGAGCGCGGGGTCGATCCCCAGCAACTGGAACGGCTGGGCCGACGGTGCCGGCGTCCGGAATGGAGTGCCGCCGGCAGGTTCGCGCACCGGTACGAGCAGGTGATGCTGCTGCGCGCGGCGGTCGGTACGGCAGCGCCGGAGGCGACGACACCGGCCCTGGGCGCGGCTGAACTCGTCGGAGCCGCCCTGGAGGCTTTCGCTGTCGACCCCGAGTTGTTGGCGGCCGAACGCGCCCGCGTTCGCATCCTGTTGGTCGACGACGCCCAGCAACTCGACAGGCAGGCAGTCCAGTTGGTGCGGGTGCTGGCGGCAGGCAGCGAACTGGCGCTCGTCGCCGGTGACCCCAACCAGGCGGTGTTCGGTTTCCGGGGTGGCGAACCCGCCGGGTTGCTCACCGACGATTCGCCGGCGGTGGCGTTGGCGGTCTCGCACCGGTGCGCTCCGGCGGTGGCCCGCGCGATCAGCGGTGTCGCTCGCCGCCTGCCGGGTTGCACCGACGGCCGGCGGATCGAGGGCACCGGTGACGAGGTGTCGGTCGCCGGGTCGGTTGTCGTACGCCTCGCCGCGTCGGCACACGCGGAGGCGGCGATGGTCGCCGACACACTGCGGCGTGCGCACCTCGTGGACGGGATCCCGTGGTCGCAGATGGCGGTCATCGTCCGGTCGGTTCCGCGGCTCGGCCCGCGGTTGCAGGACGCGCTGGCCGCCGCCGGGGTGCCCGTCGCGAGGCCCGCGCTCGGCGGACCGCT
Organism: Mycobacterium sp. TH-M116; assembly: GCF_057473685.1. Taxonomy (NCBI): domain Bacteria; kingdom Bacillati; phylum Actinomycetota; class Actinomycetes; order Mycobacteriales; family Mycobacteriaceae; genus Mycobacterium; species Mycobacterium sp. TH-M116. The sequence goes on from NZ_JBYCLC010000020.1 coordinate 7,223, forward strand.
CTGTGCCCAGCCCGCGGCGCGGGCGCTGCTCACGGCGCTGCAGGCCACTGCCGAAGGGCTCGACGGTGAGCTGGCGATCGCGTTGCTGACGGGCCCCATCGGCCGAGTCGACCCGGTGTCGCTGCGGCAGCTGCGCCGAGCATTGCAGCGTGCCAGGTCCGGCGAAACAGGCTGTGCACCTGCGACTTTGGGTGATCTGCTGGTCGAGGCCCTCACGGGTGACGCGCCGCCGTCGGGTGGGGGGTTCCGTGCGCTGCGCCGGGTGCGTGCGGTGCTGGAGGCCGCGGCGCGTTGCCACCGGGACGGGCAGGATCCGCGCCACACGCTATGGGCTTCCTGGGACCGCTCGGGGTTGCAGCGGCGCTGGCTGACGGCCGCCGAGCGGGGCGGTACCGCCGGCGCGCAGGCGGGCAGGGACCTCGAGTCGGTGACCGCGCTGTTCGACATCACGGACCACTACGTGGCCCGCACGTCGGGTGCGTCGCTGCGTGGACTCCTCGAGCATGTCGCGGCACTGCAACTGCCGGATGCCGACCCCGGGCCGGTGTCGGGTGCTCAGCAGGTCCGGGTGCTCAGCGCGCACGCCGCACTGGGTCACGAGTGGGACCTGGTCGTCGTCGCCGGTCTGCAGGAAGGGTTGTGGCCCAACACGGTTCCGCGCGGTGGTGTGCTGGGCACCCAGCGGCTGCTCGACGTGCTCGACGACGTCACCGAGGACGCCTCGGTGCGGGCGCCGCTGCTCGCCGAGGAACGGCGCCTGCTGGTGGCGGCGATGGGCCGGACGCGGCGCCGGTTGGTGGTGACGGCCGTCGACAGCGACACGGGCGGGCCGGCCGGCGAGGCGGCACTGCCCTCGGCGTTCTTCTCCGAGATCGCGCAGTTCGCCGATGCCGAAGCGACTACCGCTGCGGTGCTGCCCGGTTCGGCGCAGCCGTTTTCGGCGCCCCGGGTGCTCTCGGCGGTGGCGTTGGTCGGCCGGTTGCGCGGTGTGGTGTGCGCGCCCGAGGGCGTCGTGGACAACGCCGCGCGCCGGTGTGCGGCCGCTCAACTGGCCAGGCTGGCCAAAGCCGGCGTGCCCGGCGCGGATCCCGCCGGTTGGCACGGGCTGAAAGCGATCAGCACCAGTGCGCCGCTGCACGGCGGCGACGAGCTGGTCACCTTGACCCCATCGACGTTGCAGACGCTCAACGACTGCCCGCTGCGCTGGCTGGCCGAACGGCACGGCGGCACCGACGCGCGCGAGCTGCGGTCCACCATCGGCTCGGTGCTGCACGCGCTCGTCGCCGAGCCGGGCAGGACCGAGTCACAACTGCTCGCCGAGCTGGAACGGGCCTGGGAGTACCTGCCCTTCGAGGCCCGGTGGCATGCGGCCAACGAGCTGGCCCGCCACCGCGCCATGATCGAGGCCTTCGCGGCGTGGCGGGCGCGCACCCGTGGCGAGCTGACCGAGGTCGGTGTCGAGGTCGAGGTCCACGGGGTGCTCGACGCCGCCGACCGGGATGGTGGACCCGTCCGGCTGCGCGGTCGCGTCGACCGGCTGGAGCGTGACGCGGCCGGGCGGCTGGTGGTGGTCGACATCAAGACCGGGAAAACCCCGGTCAGCAAGGACGACGCCCAACGACACGCCCAGCTGGCGATGTATCAGCTCGCGGTGGCTGAGGGCATGATCGCCGCGGGTGACGAGCCGGGCGGCGCGCGGCTGGTCTACCTCGGCAAGGTCGGGACCGCGGGTGCCACCGAACGCGAGCAGGACCCGTTGACGCCGGCCGCTCGCGAGGAATGGCGCGCGGTGCTGCGCCGGGCGGCCGCGGCGACAGCCGGGCCGCAGTTCACCGCCCGCCGCAACGACGGTTGCACCCACTGCCCGGTCCGGCCCTGCTGCCCCGCACACCGTGAGGACCCCACCGCGTGACCCCCACCCCGCATCCCGCGCCCCGCTACAGCCCAGCCGAATTATCCAGTGCGCTCGGTCTTTTCCCGCCCACCGACGAACAGGCCGCGGTCATCGCCGCCCCGCCGGGCCCGTTGGTGGTCATCGCCGGGGCCGGTGCGGGCAAAACCGAGACGATGGCCGCTCGGGTGGTGTGGCTCGTCGCCAACGGGTACGCCGATCCCGGGCAGGTGCTGGGGCTGACGTTCACCCGCAAGGCCGCCGGTCAGCTGCTGCGCCGCGTCCGGACCCGGTTGGCCCGGCTGGCCGGTGTCGGTTCGGGCCTGGCCGGCCCCGCCGGCGTCGCGGCCGCGGAACCGGCCGGCACGCCGGTGGTGAGTACCTACCACGCGTTCGCCGGCTCGCTGCTGCGCGACTACGGGTTGTTGTTGCCCGTCGAACCCGACACCCGGCTGCTCGGCGAAACCGAGTTGTGGCAGCTGGCTTTCGACGTGGTCACCGATTACCGCGGGGAGTTGCACACCGACAGGACACCGGCCGCGGTCACCTCGATGGTGCTGCGGCTGCGGGGTCAGCTCGCCGAGCACCTGGTGGACACCGGCCAGCTCCGCGACACCCACGCGGAGCTCGAACGTCTGGTCCATGCGCTGCCCGCAGGCCCCTACCAGCGCGAGCGCGGCCCCAGCCTGTGGCTGCTGCGGCTGCTGGCGACCCAGACGCAGCGCGCCGAGTTGGTGCCGCTGCTGGACGCCCTGAACGAGCGCATGCGTGCGTCCAAGGTGCTGGACTTCGGCGGTCAGATGGCCGCCGCGGCACGGCTGGCGGCGACGTTCCCGCAAGTCGGACAGGAGTTGCGGAGCCGCTACCGGGTGGTGCTGCTCGACGAGTACCAGGACACCGGTCACGCGCAGCGCATCGCCTTGTCGGCTCTGTTCGGCGGCGGGACCGACGACGGTCTGGCGCTGACGGCCGTGGGTGACCCGATCCAGTCGATCTACGGCTGGCGCGGCGCCTCGGCGACCAACCTGCCGCGGTTCTCCACCGACTTCCCCCGGTCCGACGGCAGCCCGGCGCCGGTGCTGGAGTTGCGGACCAGTTGGCGCAACCCGCCCCGCGCGCTGCAGGTGGCCAACGCGATATCGGCCGAGGCGCGACGACGCGCGGTCGCGGTGCACGCGCTGCGACCGCGCCCGGAAGCCCCGCCGGGCACCGTCGCCTGCGCGTTGCTGCCCGACGTGCAGGCCGAACGTGAATGGATCGCCGACCATCTGTCCGGGTACTACCGCCAAGCCTGCGCCGACGGCGTCAGCCCGCCCACGGCCGCGGTCCTGGTGCGCCGCAACGCCGATGCCGCGCCCATCGCCGGCGCCCTGCGGGCGCGCGGGGTCCCGGTCGAGGTGGTGGGGCTGGCCGGCCTGTTGTCCGTCCCGGAGGTCGCCGACGTGGTGGCCATGCTGCGGCTGGTCGCCGACCCGACGGCAGGTGCGGCGGCGATGCGGGTTCTGACCGGTCCGCGGTGGCGCCTGGGCGGCCGCGACATCGCCGCGCTGTGGCAGCGTGCGCTCGCTATCGGTGGCGCAGGTATGCGCCCGGGCGAGGCGTTGTCGCCCGCGTCGATCGCGAGGGCGGCCGATCCCGACGCCGACACCGCGTGTCTGGCCGACGCGATCAGCGACCCCGGCGCGGCCGGCGCTTATTCCACTGCCGGATATGAGCGCATCACCGCGCTGGCCGCCGAGCTCCGCGCGCTGCGTGCCCACCTGGGTCACTCGCTGCCCGAGCTGGTCGCCGAGGTGCGTCGCGTAGTGGGCGTCGACTGTGAGGCCCGAGCCAAGGTGCCGGCGGGCTGGGCCGGTGCCGAACACCTCGATGCGTTCGCCGACGTGGTGGCCGCCTACGCCGAACGCGCACGCGCGACGGACGCGCTGGGGACGGCCTCGCCGGCGGGCCTGCTGGCCTACCTGGACGTGGCCGAGGCGGTGGAGAACGGTTTGGCGCCCGCCGCTCCGGCGGTGGCGCGCGACCGCGTTCAGGTCCTCACGGTGCACGCCGCGAAGGGTTTGGAGTGGCAGGTGGTGGCGGTGGCGCATCTGAGCGGTGGCACGTTCCCGTCGACCGCGTCGAGAAGCACCTGGCTCACCGATGCCGCCGAGCTGCCACCATTGTTGCGCGGCGACCGCGCCGCGGCGGGCGCCCCGGGTATCCCGGTGCTGGACACCTCGGGTATCACGAATCGAAAACAACTGTCCGACAAGATCTCCGATCATCGCGGCCAGCTCGAACAGCGGCGTATCGACGAGGAACGGCGTCTGCTGTACGTGGCCATCACCCGCACCGAGGACGCCCTGCTTGTGTCCGGTCACCACTGGGGGGCCACCGGGGCCAAACCGCGCGGACCCTCGGACTTCTTGTGCGAGCTCAAGGAGATCATCGACCGCTGCGCTGCGGCGGGCGAGCCCTGCGGGGTGGTCGAACAGTGGGCGCCCGCGCCGGCCGCTGGCGAGCTAAACCCGATGCGCAACAACGACATTGAATCGGTATGGCCGGCTGATCCGTTGGCCGGGCGCCGCGGCGACGTCGAACGCGGTGCGTCGCTGGTGATGCGAGCCATGTCCGGTGAGGAGGCCCAGCAGCGGGGGGGGGGGGGGGGGGGGGGGGGGGGGGGGGGGGGGGGGGGGGGGGGGGGGGGGGGGGGAGGGGGGGGGGGGGGGGGGGGGGGGGGGGGGGGTGGGGGGGGGGGGGGGGGGACGATGGGCGAGGTTTCGGCCATCATCTTGGAAATGGAAATATCAGGTTACCTCAAGGCCAGCCCCGGCGGCCGGTTCTGTCGCCTCACTCCTGCACCCTGAAGGCTCTGGCATGGAAGACGTCATAGACATAATTACATACCTCCTGGATCACCTCGACGACGAAGACGACGCGGTCATTGAAGAT
>NZ_JBYCLC010000021.1:0-3009 GCF_057473685.1 Mycobacterium sp. TH-M116
TGAATTCCAGGAGGGATCGTCTCGGTCCCACACCTGCCGACCACCGCAGCTGTTGCCGATCTCCGACGCCGCGGCGGCCTACCGCCTCGTCTACAGACGCATCGACGGGCTGATCCGCAGCCGCGCTGAGGTTGCCGACCTGACCGTGCCGGCCTGTCCCGGCTGGACCATCCGCCAGACAGTTGCTCACCTTGCCGGCGTCGCCCAAGACGTCGTTTCCCTCAACATGGAGGAAAAGGCCGCCACCTCATGGACCAAGGCGCAGGTCGATCGCCTCGGCGGGACCAGCATCGACGATCTACTCGACCTGTGGGAGCAGCTGATCGACGCGGTGACTGCCAGGCTCGATCTGGCCCCCCAGGCATCCGCAAGCCAGCTTGTCTTCGATACCCTCACCCACGAGCATGACATTCGCGGCGCGCTGGCTGAAAGCGGTTCCCGAACTCCAGATCTCACATTCGAGGTGGCACTGGGTTTCCTGACCACGATGGGCGACCGAATTTACCGAGAGGCAGGGCTGCCGGCGCTCCAGTTGACCACCCCCACCATCGGTTCGGTACAGCTCGGCGACCCACAGACCGCGCCAGGTCAACTCGCGCTCGATATCTCTGATTTCGAGGCACTGCGCGCCTTCGGCGGACGACGTAGTATCCGGCAACTGATGGCACTTCCCTGGCGCGGAGACCCGACACACCTGCTGCCCGCCTTCACGCATTCGCTGCCTGCCGCCAGCAATGGCGGCATCCGACCACCGTCCGACGACCTCCTGGAATGATCGAGACGTAACCGCCACAGCGTCACGCCGATGTGGGCCATCTCGACGCGGCCCCGTTCGTCGAGCCCGGAGGCCGCGTCGTCGACCAACATGATGCGGTAGTCGCGCTCGCTGGCTTGATAGAGCGTGGTGCGTGGGCAATTCGGAAAGTTGCATCCGGCGACCACCACGATGTCGACGTCATTGTCACGGAGATGGTCGTCGAGGGCCGTGCCGAAGAAGGCGCCCCACCGATTCCATCCTGTCGGGTTGGAGCCTGGCACCGCCACGGTCGACCAATGCCGCCCCCGAGGCCAGCATTCCTCGTTCGCCGTGAACTTGCTCAGGTCAGAGATGCCGAGGCTTTTTCCGATGTCGGCGACTTTGTCGACCATCCCTTCGAAGCCGGCCGGACCGAACCGCCGATGTTCCTCCTCTTCGGAAATCTCAGCCAGGTGGCGAAACTCCGCGGCGGGCAACACCTCACACACCGGGAAAACGACTGTGTCTTCGCGTGCCTCATGGGGCTCATTCATCCGGATATCGAGCCGATCCACGGCGCCTGGATTGACTTCCCGACAAGAAGGGGTGGACGGACGCGCTCGCCGGGTCTACGAGGTCACCGACTCGGGCAGCCGGCGCTGGCCGGGGAGCGTGCCCGCTCGCCGAATTGGCCTCCGAGATCCTCGGCCACCGGGAGGAGTCATCGCCAGCGAGCTCCCCGCATTGGCGCAGCGACTCGGCACCGGCGGTGCAGGGCTACTGGCCCGCGTTGCGGGCCAAGTCGATGGCGTACTGGTTCACGAACGTGCCCGCCGGCGGGTCGCCTTCGTCGCAGGTCCCGTCGGATTCACCGGGGCGTTTGATCCACAGGTAGGCGTCGGCGTGCGCTCCACCGGTGGCCGCGGTCGGGGCAGCGCCCAGCGCCCGGCCGCTGGGGTTGCACCAGTTCAGCTTCGAGTCGGGCGCCGGCCCGGCGCCGTTGCGCGAGGTGTCGATCACGTAGTGCGAACCGTTCGTAAGCCCCGAAATCGCCTCGCCGTAACCGATTTCGTCCTCCGTGGTGAAGAAGTTGGCCGTGTTGAGGCTGAAGCCCCGCGCGTGCCCGACGCCGGCCTGGTTGAGCCTGGCCGACATGTCCTCGGGAGTGTGCCAGCGCAGGTGGCCGCCGTCGACGTACACGGCCGTGCCCGGATTGCGGCTCAGCGTGTCGACGGCGTAGCGGATCAAGTCGTAGCGCTCTTGGCGCTGGTCCGCAGACAGGCAATCGGCCATCGCGAGTGCATCCGGCTCGAGGATGATCGCCGTGCGCGACGCGCCCACGTCCGAGGCGATGCCGTCGATCCAGGCGCGGTAGGCGTCGGCCGTCCCGAAGCCCCCCGCGGCGAAGCTGCCGCAGTCGCGGTGGGGAATTCCGTACAGCGTCAGCACCGGGAGAGCCCCAGCAGCCTGCGCGTCGCCGATGTACCTGGCGACCGTGGCCGCCGAGCCGCCCGGGACGATCCAGTACGCCTGCGGCGTGTTGGCGATGGCCGTGAGCTCGGGACTCGGCGGATCGGCGTGCTGGGCGGCGCGCATGGCCGCTGAGGCGGGATTGACGTAGAGGGGCATGCCGGCGAACGGGTTGGCGTCATCGGCCAGGCGCACCGCCGGGGCGGGACCGACCTGCACCGGGTGGCCGAGAAAACCCGCACCGGCAACCGTTGCGACCGTGAGTAAGGGGGCGATCCACCGCCCGACTGCACCAGTAGCTGAAAACATCACCTTAGGGAAATTAGTGCTCCAGGCCATCGAGCGCCAATCCCCCGGGGCGCCAGGGATCCTTCACGCATCCCCTTCAAGGATGCTGCAGCGCGCGGTGGGTCCGCAGGTCGCCCGCGCGGCACTCCTGTTCGGCATGCGCTTCGACGCCGACGCCGCCGTGCACCACGGGCTGGCGCTCAGCGTCGCCGACGATCCGGTCGCCGCCGCGCGGGGCGTGGTGTTGACCACCAAGTCGGCGATGCGCGCCACCGCCCACCCGGGAGCGTTCGACAACGAGGCCCACGAGTTCGCCATGCGGACCGAGTTGGGGGCGTAGGCACAAACCATTCAATCGCCGGAATTCGCAAGTAGGTTGGCCGCCGCACGGCTCAGGTAGCCATCACGTCGTAACCCGAAATAACTTGTGTCACTTGTGTTTCTGTGGTCACAATTCGGGGTTTCTTGTCGGTGGCCTTGGTTAGTTTTGCGGTGTGAGTGTTGATCGGGAGGCG